>NZ_VTXF01000078.1:0-507 GCF_013114585.1 Vibrio sp. 99K-1 | reverse complement strand
TTATGCCAGCTTATAAATCAGGTAAAAAAACTCAACAATATCTTACGGAATTTAAGGTAACTGCTGTCCGACTTTCGCTTCGAGAAGGAGCTACAGTTAAAAGCGTGGCGCTATCATTAGATATCCACCCTTATATGCTTTCTAAATGGCGAAAGGACTATAGAGAAGGGGTTATTATGGAAGATAAACGTAAGAAAAGGACTCAGATCCCGAGCCAGAAAACTGAGTCTAGTCGGATTGCAGAGCTCGAACGTCAGAATGAACAACTTAAGCTCGAGAATGACTTGCTAAAAAAGTGGCAACGATTCGTTGCCCAAGAAAATCGACAAAATTCCGATTCATAGCTCATTACAAAACGCGTTATTCCATTGTATTGATGTGCCGTTTTTTATCTGTTTCTAAGTCGGGTTACTACGCATGGCTTGATAGAGAACCAAGCCGCTACGATCAAGAAGAGCAGGCTTTGAAGAAGCGTATAATTAAAGTGTTTACCCAGAGTCGAGAGAC
>NZ_VTXF01000077.1:0-533 GCF_013114585.1 Vibrio sp. 99K-1 | reverse complement strand
GAAGCGCAAACTCTGCTTAACAGTGTGACGTCGAAAGCCACGCAGCTTGAGCAGCTATTGGGCAGCGATGCGCCAGTGAACGCCATGCTGGCTACAGAGCAGGCAAAACTCAACAGCCTTACGATGAAACTGGGCTCGGTGATTCAGTGGTTAAAAGGTGAGGGTAACTACCTAGGGCTTCCGGATGATTTTGTTCTGTTCCTACAAGGGTTCAAAGACAAAGGCAACACCGTGTATGACTCGTTTGATGCGATTAAAACGTTACTCAAAAGCAGCGCGTATGACGTAGTACCGTCGGCAGAGAAAGCGCTGCAAGAGGCGAAAAACGCGACGACGAACTACCGCTACCAACGCGACCAGTTCAGACAGACCTTTGCTAACGAGCAGCAAGCGCTGAATAACCAGCTGTTTAAACTGCTGGGTTGTACAGTAGGACAAGGCGATAACCTGTGCGCGAGCCAGACAGAAGCGCAGAGAAAAGGCAGTTTAATCGCTCAGCAGCAACAAAGTATCAAAGCAGCGACGCTGGGCGT
>NZ_VTXF01000076.1:0-537 GCF_013114585.1 Vibrio sp. 99K-1 | reverse complement strand
TCTTTTGCCATCGCATGGGACCTAAGGCAGAATACGCCACCAAACTACTCATCCTTTTAGTGTTATGAGCGTCGTCTGCATACAGATTTTCTTTGGGAGGAATGGCTATGTCACTCTCTGGAAATTTGTTCGTTAAAGCATCATAGACGTCATCAGTATCGTACATTTTATCTGCCGAAATATGGTCAACGCCCACATCAACTTGCTCACATAATTCCTCGACAACCTGAAAGTCCATGGTGTCTTTCTTCGTCAATATCGCGCCATGAATAATATGCTCATCATCAACAGCAAAGTGCGCTTTTTTCCAGCTGCGCTTTACGTTAACTTTATGTTTTTCCTGGTGCCATTCACCCTTGCCAAATTCTTTCAGGCCTGTGGAATCAATGGCTATCGCCGCTAAATCTTCATCGGGTTTGTCTGTTTTTTTGAATCTTGGGGCCTTAAGTCCAAGCTTAGAGAGACGCTTTGATAGACACGAAAAGTCAGGACAGGAGAGGTTTGTGTGACCCATTTCCTTGAGGAGACTATCGATAA
>NZ_VTXF01000075.1:0-545 GCF_013114585.1 Vibrio sp. 99K-1 | reverse complement strand
TATTATTAAGCACCGATACTACTCCCGCAATGCAGAGACGTGTGGCGGAGGAGACTCAGGCCCACTGATCTTGCTAAGGTAACCAACAATAGAGCCTCATGATGTCATGAGGCTCTTTTATTTGTCATTAAAGAAAACCTTGTTGTGAGATTGAATTTAAAAATTGAGGTTGAGTATTTGTGTCTTGAACTAATAAATTACTTGTAGCTATCTTTTTGTTCTAATTGTTAATTACCCTAATAAAAAATCAATGTGGTTCGTTCATGTTATTAGAGAGCATTTTATTGTGTTGATTGTCACTTAAATTAAAGGTAAATGCTACTTTCGTCTGTGTAATGATAAGCATTTTTTATAGTTATTGAATATTAATTAATTATTATAGATACTAATTAAACTATTAGTTTTTAGCTAATGAATGAATGTTAAGTTACAGTGCGTGCGTACTGAATAAATGGAACTAATCCAGTAATAACAGCGGTGGTTAACTCCCACCTTATTTATCTCCACATAAAAAAGAAAAATAATGAAATATACTAAACGCAGTT
>NZ_VTXF01000074.1:0-580 GCF_013114585.1 Vibrio sp. 99K-1 | reverse complement strand
ACTTAACCATACAACCCGAAGAGGTCTTTATGTATGGTAAACAACCAAGGTTTTTGGTTGTAACAAGAAGGGTTAGTTCTTATTACGTGTTTGCCGGACTCAATTTTGAATACAAGACACTTGAATGTGTTTGTGTTGTGTTTATCCAAAGGATAAACATTGAGAACTTTTAATTTGATTAACTCTTTGAGTTAATCAGTCAGCTTTCCAAATTGTTAAAGAGCTTGATTTCTTTCGAAACCATTTTTAAAGACTCTCGTAAGACTTTTTGTCAAACAAGAACGCTTAAAGATGGTGGAGCTATGCGGGATCGAACCGCAGACCTCCTGCGTGCAAGGCAGGCGCTCTCCCAGCTGAGCTATAGCCCCATCTAGGTCGATATTGGTGGGTCTGAGTGGACTTGAACCACCGACCTCCCGCTTATCAGGCGAGCGCTCTAACCAGCTGAGCTACAGACCCAATATCGTCTCTTAACTTTTCTAAACCTAATCAATCTGTGTGGACACTTATCGTGAATATCTTCGTATAAGGAGGTGATCCAGCCCCAGGTTCCCCTAGGGCTACCTTGTTACGACTTCAC
>NZ_VTXF01000073.1:0-584 GCF_013114585.1 Vibrio sp. 99K-1 | reverse complement strand
TAATCTGGGCTTATCGCAAGTTAATACGTCCTTCATCGCCTCTGACTGCCAAGGCATCCACCGTGTACGCTTAGTCACTTAACCATACAACCCGAAGAGGTCTTATGTATGGTAAACAACCAAGGTTTTTGGTTGTAACAAGAAGGGTTAATTCTTATTACGTGTTTGCCGGACTCAATATGATTCAAACGAATTTGAATCGAATACAAGACACTTGAATGTGTTTGTGTTGTGTTTACCTAAAAGGTAAACATTGAGAACTTTTAATTTGATTTAAATAACTACGTTATTTAAATCAGTCAGCTTTCCAAATTGTTAAAGAGCTTGATTCAATAAATGAACCATTTTTAAAGACACTTAAATAAATGCGCTTAAAGATGGTATCCCGTAGGGGAGTCGAACCCCTGTTACCGCCGTGAAAGGGCGGTGTCCTAGGCCTCTAGACGAACGGGACATAGGTACTCTTAACTGTTTAAACATATCAATCTGTGTGGACACTTATCGTGAATATCTTCGTATAAGGAGGTGATCCAGCCCCAGGTTCCCCTAGGGCTACCTTGTTACGACTTCACCCCAGTCATGAA
>NZ_VTXF01000072.1:0-601 GCF_013114585.1 Vibrio sp. 99K-1 | reverse complement strand
AAGGTTTGGATGATATAGAGCTTATTATTAAGCACCGATACTACTCCCGCAATGCAGAGACGTGTGGCGGAGGAGACTCAGGCCCACTGATCTTGCTAAGGTAATCGATGATAGAGCCTCATGATGTCATGAGGCTCTTTTATTTGTCATTAAAGAAAACCTTGTTGTGAGATTGAATTTAAAAATTGAGGTTGAGTATTTGTGTCTTGAGCTAATAAATTACTTGTAGCTATCTTTTTGTTCTAATTGTTAATTGCCCTAATAAAAAATAAATGTGGTTCGTTCATGTTATTAGAGAGCCTTTATTGTGTTGATTGTCACTTAAATTAAAGGTAAATGCTACTTTCCTCTGTGTAATGATAAGCATTTTTTATAGTTATTGAATATTAATTAATTATTATAGATACTAATTAAACTATTAGTTTTTAGCTAATGGTGAATGAATGAATGAATGAATGAATGAATGAATGAATGAATGTTAAGTTACAGTGCGTGCATACTGAATAAATGGAACTAATCCAGTAATAACAGCGGTGGTTAACTCCCACCTTATTTATCTCCACATAAAAAAGAAAAATAATGAAATATACTAAACGCAGTT
>NZ_VTXF01000071.1:0-618 GCF_013114585.1 Vibrio sp. 99K-1 | reverse complement strand
TAATCGTAGATCAGAATGCTACGGTGAATACGTTCCCGGGCCTTGTACACACCGCCCGTCACACCATGGGAGTGGGCTGCAAAAGAAGTGGGTAGTTTAACCTTAGGGAGGACGCTCACCACTTTGTGGTTCATGACTGGGGTGAAGTCGTAACAAGGTAGCCCTAGGGGAACCTGGGGCTGGATCACCTCCTTATACGAAGATCTTCACGATAAGTGTCCACACAGATTGATGGTTTAATAAGTTAAGAGTAGGGAATACTTTTCCAGATGGGGCTATAGCTCAGCTGGGAGAGCGCCTCGCTGGCAGCGAGGAGGTCTGCGGTTCGATCCCGCATAGCTCCACCATCTTTAAGTGTTCTTATTTCTTTAGAATAGAAAGTAGAATCTTTAAAAATGGTTATTTCTTTTGAAATATCTAGCTCTTTAACAATTTGGAAAGCTGACTGATTTAAATAACGTAGTTATTTAAATCAAATTAAAAGTTCTCAATGTTTATCCTTTGGATAAACACAACAAACACATTCAAGTGTCTTGTATTCGATTCAAACTTGTTTGAATCACATTGAGTCCGGCAAACACGTAATAAGAACTAACCCTTCTTGTTACAACCAAAAAC
>NZ_VTXF01000008.1:0-184644 GCF_013114585.1 Vibrio sp. 99K-1 | reverse complement strand
ACATTCACTGCCATGGTGATTTCTCCAATTGATTTTCCGGTATTGCGGTTTCCGACGTCTCGGAAAACCAAGTAGTTCTCTCAAAGTTACTTTTAATAACGGCGTAATTGACGAAACCTTTAGGAAAAAAACAATAAAATTAAAGAAATAGCGATAAAGGAGAAGAAAGCGTGACTGGTAATAAATTTATCAAAAAAAGATAAGAAAAACGCTAAAGTTGTCGAGAAGTCCGTCGAGCGAGGTTTTGTGTTTTTATTAACCAAAGAAGCCAAATAAACTGAAATAGCGTTATGAGATTTAAAGTAATTGATTAACCTAACAAGGTTAAGGCAAGGTTAGGTGCTTGCTTCGCTTGAGCCAGAATAGTGGTGCTTACTTGCTGCAGAATTTGCTGCTTTAGCATCTGAGTCGTTTCCTTGGCGTAATCGGTATCTTTGATTCGACTGTTTGAGGTCGCCAAGTTTTCATGAACATTTTCAAGGTTGTTAATGGCGTGGTCGAAGCGGTTTTGCATTGCGCCTAATTCAGAGCGATGGCTATCCACGTACTTCATCGCGGTATCTAAAATAGAAACAGCACGCTGCGCACCACCCACATCCGTCACATTGATGTCATTCACCGACTCATAGTAACCCGCTGACATCGACAGTTCACTCGCGAGTGAACCAGAGAAACCGATAGTGCCAGAGGTATCTTCACCAGACATGTAGATTTGAAGCTGCCCATCATCATTAACCGAAGCTGAGACCAGATCCGTTTGACCATTGATATAGGTCGCCAACTCTTCAATGTCATCGCCGACTTTCGCATTAATGGTGATCTCTTGAGGCTGGCCAAAACGATCGGTAAACGACATCGTCATATCATTCTGGTTTGATTTCACTTCCCATGAATCACTGGCCATGCCATTAGCAACGTAGCTAAACCCTCCCATGTTGATGTCATCGGTACGCATACTTTTCAAACCAATCTGCACGGCTTCGCCCGAACTGCCACCAATCTGAAATGACGTACTACCAAAATTACCATTGAGAAGTTTTTTGCCACCAAAAGAAGTAGTCTCTGCAATACGATTCAGCTCATCGTTTAAGGCGGTAATCTCTTCTTGAATCGCCGTTCTTTCGGACTGGCTATTTGAACCGTTGCTTGCTTGTAGAGACAAGTCGCGCATACGCTGCATGATATTGGTGGTTTCATTCATCGCGCCTTCAGCGGTTTGCATGATAGATATACCATCATTCGCATTACGCACAGCGACATCAATACCACTCATCTGCGCTTCCAAGCGGTTCGAAATTTGTAGCCCTGCAGCATCGTCTTTAGCGCTGTTAATACGACTCCCTGAAGCCAAGCGCTCCAAAGATTGGTTCAGCATGTTATTGGCATTAGAGAGGTTTCTCTGGGCCACCAGCGCTGAGACATTGGTATTAACAGTTATAGCCATAGACCTTCGCTTACAAAAAGAGGAATAAAACTCACGATTGCTCTTATATCGACCAACTCATATAAAGCTTTAATAAAAAAGGAGCCCTGAGGCTCCCTTTGTTTATTCTTTTTGAGATGACTTACTTAATCGTTAATGCACTCAACATCTCAGTTGAAGGAGCAAAGTAATACGCGCCAGTCACCGCTTTAGTAAAGCGAAGCAGTTGGTCTGTTTTGCCATCAGTTACGCCGTACATGCTCTCTAGCATCGCGTCGAAGTTATGGCGCACGTTACAGTAAGCAATAAACAGTAGGCCGTGATCACCCGTTGCTGTGCCGTAAGGTAAGCTGTGACGAACGATCTTAAGGCCTTTGCCTTCTTCTTTGATATCTACACGGCCGACGTGAGAAGCTGCTGGAACATCATCTAACTCGATTGAATCAGGCTTAGTACGACCAACCACTTTTTCCTGCGCCGATACATTCAATCGGTTCCAAGCAGGTAGGTTATGCACAAAGCGCTGCACCATCACGTAGCTACCACCCGCGAATTCACCTTCAGGAACAATCGCAACTTCCGCGCGTTGCGCGTCTTTCGGGTTTTCAGTACCGTCGACGAAATCCGTCATATCACGAGAATCTAGGAAGCGGTAACCGTAAGTTTCATCAACCACTTCAACGTCTGCTGCTACTTCAGATAGCAATTTACGCAGGATGAAGAAGTGCAGATCGTGTCGGTTTGAATGGCAGTGAATCAACACATCAGCTGGCGTGCTAGGTGCGGTAACATCACCTTCACCAAGCGCTGGGAAATCAATTAGATCAGAGGGGGCTGCTTGCTCGAACTTATCCCAAAACGCTTTAGAGAATGCAACCGAAGCCGTTAGGTTTGCATCTGGCTGAGTCTGATTCAGCTCTTCGATTAGCGCTGGAATCTTTTGAATTTCAGCTAGTACATTAGCAGTGTTAGCATTCACTTTAAGTTGAACGTAAAGAGCGAAAGGCCCAGCTTCAGGCAAAATAGCACTTTGAACGTTAGGCTGCTCATTTGAGACATTAAGCATAGATTATTCCTTCCAGTTTTAGCTTCTAAGTATAATTGTGAATGGGACAAATGTTTTGATGAGAATCAGTCTTCGTGCTCAACCACTTTAAAGCAATCCCGTGCTGTATGGCTATTGGTTAGATAAAGCGCAAACCACAGCAGCAACAATAGGGTGAGACCATTTGACCAACGGAACCAACCGTTATCCAAATAGATTAAATAAATTGTATGGGAGCCCTGCCCCACAATAGCAGCCATGGTGGCCCAACGCCCCCAAGACACCACTTTATTGAGGCGCTTTCTATCTGGAGATCTTAGCCCAAATAACCACATCAGTAACAAGCTAGGGACACTCAAGGCGATCCCTACATAAAACATATGATGATCTGGGTAGATGATCTCGAGAATATCAGTTCCCGATTCTCTACTTGCACCTGCAACGATGAAAACGACGAGAGCTTTCGCAAGAAACAGCCAACCTAACCATAATAAGATGGGTGCTTTTAAGAAGCCGTGCTTGTCGTATTGTTCTATGGAGTACCGCACAAATCTCACTTTCACTTGTTTTCAAACCAACACTTTAACGCAAATCATTCATACTTAACTAGGTTTGCGTTATCTTATTAGCTAATCCGTTTTAATTATCGAACTCAGCATGAAAAAGAAAACTAATACACCCTCTGTTGAATCACAACAAGAAGCACTGAAGATAGCCAAAGCGACTCAAAAGCCAGCCCAAACCAAAGAACAAACCAAATTAATTGCCCAAGGTATTGAGAAAGGCATCGCGCTTTACAAGAAGCAGCAAAAGGAACGCAACCGTCAAGCTGATAAAGCCAAAAAACGCGTACAAAAAGAGAAGCAAACTCAACAAGCGGCTACAGAGCAAGAGCACGATGCAAAGCCTAGTGTTGAAACAACATCAAATCACTCAAGTAAGTTACCGTGGATACTATTGTTCGCGAGCTGGGTAGGTTTTGCGATTTATTTGATGCAATAACAGGATAGACGTATGAAAAAGGAATGGATGGCATTAGCCGTGAGCGGCATGTTGTTGGGGTGTACCACACCAACTTCAGTACCTCACAATGAAGCCAACAGTGTGAGAATGGATTTTCACGGCATGATTGATATTGAACAGTGTGAGTACAAAGGGGAAGTCACTGGTAGCGAAGGCCATTGGTACAGCTACCTCTTCTACCCGAATGACACCTTGATTCAGGGTGCGATGAACGAACTCAAAACCAATACCATTGAGCTTGGTGCAAACACAGTCATCTTTACCTTACCTCAAGATTTTGCCACTTCGGTTACCATGCTTGGTACCGCTTATCTTTGCGAGTAGCCAACAGCTCTACTTAGCGGCATACAAAAAAGAAAGCCAGCTTTCGCTGGCTTATGCACTAAATCCAAGGCTTGTTGCTATATCGCCTTTACGTTCTAGAACCCACTGACTGTCAAATGGTCCCCAATCGGATAACTGGTAATAACCATCATTATGACGTCGCCCATCTTGAACAAACATAAGTTCGATACCGATCCCCGGTAACGCCTTGAGTACATCTTGAATAGTACGACGAGGCCAACCCGTTTTTTCGATGAGTTTAGGCACATTTGGCCTATCAAGGCTTTCAACTAACAATGCTAAATATAGCCGCCTTGCAAAAACAGGACTCAACTCCATTGACACCTCCTATATATGTGCAACTCAATTATTTCTTTTTTCGCTGACAACATGTTGAGGCTGATCAATAAGTCTCCAATAGTGACATTTTCTTACTGTTTTTTTTCGCTCAATGAAATATTCCTCACTCTATTTTGTCTGAATTGCCGCTTCCTGATAGGATTCAACTCATAACAATGAAAGAAAATCACCCAGAGGAAGAATAATGACTATCACAATGTTTGGTATCCCAAATTGCGACACGATTAAAAAAGCAAAGAAATGGCTCGAAGCTGAAGGTATCGAGTTCGAATTTCACGATTATCGCAAACAAGGCATCACTGAAGAGTTAGTAACAAACTTCTGTTCAGAGCTTGGCTGGGAGCTTGTACTAAACAAACGTGGCACGACTTATCGTCAGCTTTCTCAAGAGCAAAAAGACACGTTAACAGAGCAAACGGCAATCACTCTGCTTGTTGAACAACCAGCGATGATCAAGCGCCCTATTTTGAAAGTCGATGGCAAACTTCACATCGGCTTTAAAGCTGACCAGTACGCGGCTATTTTTGCGTAATCAGCAATTTGCTTAATCAATAACTTGCGTAAACAGCAACATTAGAACAGATAACAAGGCGTTGAACGTGCCCTGTTCAACGCCTGAGATTAATGACTCGACGTTTTATTTAAACAAGGAATTCAAGGATGACAGATAGCCCAACTTTGGCTCTGGCAAAAGACCTCATTAGCCGTCAATCGGTAACCCCTGAAGACGCAGGCTGCCAAGAGCTAATGATCAATCGCTTAAAAGCACTCGGTTTTGAAATCGAAGTGATGGTATTTGAAGATACGACAAACTTCTGGGCTCGTCGTGGTACCGAAGCACCTCTATTTGCTTTCGCCGGTCACACAGACGTGGTTCCAGCTGGCCCAATCGAACAATGGAACACCAAACCATTTGAACCAACGATCGTTGATGGCTACTTACACGGCCGTGGTGCGGCAGACATGAAAGGTTCTCTGGCTTCAATGATTGTTGCCGTAGAGCAATTTATTGAAAAGTACCCAGACCACTCTGGTTCAATCGGCTTCCTTATCACCTCTGATGAAGAAGGCCCTTTTATCAACGGTACAGTACGTGTTGTTGAAGCTCTGATGGCACGTGGTGAGAACATTGACATGTGTATTGTTGGTGAGCCATCAAGCACTGAGTTTGTGGGCGATGTGGTAAAGAACGGCCGTCGCGGCTCTATCACAGGCGATCTAACCATTAAAGGTACACAAGGTCATGTTGCCTACCCTCACCTAGCGAACAACCCGGTACACAGCTCTCTGCTGGCAATCAACGAGTTGGCAACAACGGAATGGGACCAAGGCAATGACTACTTCCCACCAACCAGCTTCCAGATCCCAAATGTGAGTGCCGGTACTGGCGCGTCTAACGTGATTCCAGGTGAGTTTAATGTTCAGTTTAACCTTCGTTTTAGCACAGAGTTAAGCAATGACGTTATCGTTGAGCGCGTGACAACAACGCTCGATAAATACGATTTCGAATACGATCTTAAGTGGACCTTCAATGGCGACCCGTTCCTAACAGACGCAGGCTCACTGCTTGATGCGATTGTTGATGCTGTTGGTCACGTCAATGATGTAAAACCGGCACTGCTGACAACTGGCGGTACGTCTGATGGTCGCTTCATTGCACGTATGGGCGGACAAGTGGTTGAGCTTGGCCCTGTGAATGCAACCATTCACAAGGTTAACGAGTGCGTGAAAGTAGCAGATTTAGAGAAGCTAACCGACATGTACGAAAGAACGTTAGTGAACTTGTTCGCTAAATAGATCTTTCCTAGCGAAGTATCACTTCCAAACATTGAGAGACTCGTTATGACACCAGAGCAGCTTACCGGACAATCAGATTCTCACCTGGCACCGAGCCTAATTGGTACTAAGACATTCTTGGTACACAGTGACGTTATCGATGACTTAAACAGGTTGATTGAAGCTGCTCAGCTCGCTGGTTTTAAAATGGAGATCGCCAGTGGCTTTCGAGACTATGAAAGGCAATCTCTGATTTGGAATCGCAAGTTTTCAGGTGAAGCCCCAATATTGGATTCAGATAGCCAACCACTTGATGCTTCAACACTCACTGAACATCAAAAGCTGTCGGCGATTCTGAGGTGGTCTGCGCTTCCTGGAGCGAGTCGCCACCATTGGGGTTGTGACTTCGATGTCTTTGCTCGTGATCACCTCCCTGAAGACACACAGCTACAACTAGAGCCTTGGGAATACCTTACTGGTCACCAGCAAGCGTTTTATCAATGGCTCTCTGCTAATGCTTCACAATTTGGGTTCTTTTTTCCCTATAGCCGAGATCTTGGCGGTGTGGCGATAGAACCTTGGCATATTAGTCATCGTAGCGTTTCGGAGCTGTGTTTATCACAGTTATCCCCGACTTTACTTGGCAAGCAACTCCGATCTAAGCCAATATTAGGGTATGAGATTATTATGGAGCAGCTAGACGAGATCTATGCGCGCTTCGTAGCGAACATCAGCCATTAGGAGCGCTTATGTTGGAGTGGCTTACAAACCCTTGGGTTATCATCATCATCGTGGTTAGCGTTGTGGTAGGTAACATCGCAGCTCTAAAACAGACCGCTAATATGGATCTCGGAAAAACAAGCCGTGGGAAAAGGGAGAGTGACTTGGACAAGCTCAATCGGCTAGATAAGCAGAACCAGGAAAAAGCTCAATCAAAAGAGACCAAAGATAGCTGATCTTGCAGTCAAACGAACACAAAAAAGAGGACACAATGTGTCCTCTTTTTTATTGGATGTCGCTAAATCATTGGCTATAAAAGGGCCGATTTCACGCAGCCCTATAGCCGATCAAGCTTGGCTTACTCAGCTTCCGCCGCTTTGTCATCTTTGGTTTGGTCCGCAACGTGTGCGAGAACAGGAACCAGTGACTTAAGCAACTCTTCCTCTACTGGCTTACCTGATGCATCCGTCACGTTAATTGACGTACGGTTACCAAGATCACCGAATAGGAAGTTGTATGTACCTGGTGCTAAATCAACAGGTTGCAAGCCAACTTCTTCCCAGAACTCATCATCTGGCGCTGCGTACTTAGCTTTAACCGTACCCTGAGATTGGTTACGTTCTTCAAGTTCAAAGCCCATCGACGGTAATAAGGTCGGTAGACGCTGCCAGAACACGTTATATGGTGTACGAGCAATAATCACAGGGAAACCACTGCGGTCAGAGCCCATCGAGATAGGAATTCGTTTCACCAACTCTTGTGCTTTCAGAGCCGCTTCAGCACGAAGGTTTTCATCGTACTTAGCCATCACTAAATTGGTTAGGAAAGCGTTGTAACGCTCTTTGTTGGTTGCCGTAACTGGTTTCTCTTTGTTGCCTTCACGCCAATCAATAAGGTTAATCTTGAAGCCATGACGGTTATTCGCTTGGAAACGAGAGATAGAGTAGCGGCTGCCGATCTCTACGTCTTCGTCTTCAGAAACCCAAGTAACCCAATCGGTCTCAATCTCGTTCTCAGACTGTTCACGAATACCAATACCACGTTGAGCCAACATGTCGACAGCCGTTTGCCATACACGGTCTGCTTCTTCTGCACGAAGCAACCATAACGTTACTTCACCGTTTTGACGCTCAGCACGAGCACCAGGGATCAACTCAAGAACCTGTTGTGGTGGACGAATATCCACGGCAGGGCCGACACCACCAGTGAAGTCACCGCTCGGGATGTCAAAATTGGGGTAGAACTGAGGCTGAGCATCTTCAGGCAACTGCCATTGTGAAAACTCAGGTGTTTCTAAGTATTCGAAATCATCTTTGGCTTGACGACGTTGAGTCGGGCTGCCAGAACATGCTGTAAGAACGAAAACAGCCAGTGACCCAATCACTAGCTGGTGAGAATACTTCATTTATACTCCTAAATGCCGAAGGTTCGCTTCGGCATCACTTCATACGTTTTTAGTAAATACACGCTTCAGTCATTGCTTGAGCAACAACAGGTTGAGCTGGTTCCGACAGTTCAGTCAGAGGTAAGCGTAAGCCACCTTCAGCAATCAGACCCATTTTATGAACCGCCCATTTTACGGGAATAGGGTTAGACTCAACGAACAAATTCTTATGTAGAGGCATCAAGCGCTCATTGATCGCTTCTGCTTCTTCAAACTTACCTTCTTTCGCAAGTTTGAACATAGTAGCCATATCAGCCGCTGCAACGTTATTCGTTACAGAAATCACACCATCGCCACCACGCTTAACAAATTCTAGGCCTGTTAAGTCATCACCACTTAGTAAGATAAAATCTTCGCCACAAAGTTCACGGTGAATTGCAATTCTGTCGAGATCACCCGTCGCATCTTTAAGTGCAACGATGTTTTCGATTTCAGAAAGGCGAGCAACCGTCTCTGGTAATAGGTCTACCGCAGTACGACCCGGTACATTGTATAGGATCTGAGGAACGTCACTTACTTCAGCAATCGCTTTGTAGTGTTGGTACAAACCTTCTTGAGTCGGTTTGTTGTAGTAAGGCGTTACGCTCAGGCAACCCGCAATACCAGAACCGTTCAATAAACGACTGAATAGCACTGACTCGTGCGTAGCATTTGCGCCTGTACCTGCGATAACTGGGATACGACCATCAGCAAATTCAACGATCTTATTGACGACTTTGACATGCTCTTCAATTGTGAGTGTTGAAGACTCACCTGTTGTGCCAACCGCAACCAGACCATCACTACCTGCGGCAACATGGTGATCAACCAACTTTTTAAGGCTGTCGAAATCCACTTCGCCATCTGCGTTAAATGGCGTAACTAGCGCAACGATACTTCCTGAAAACATGTCTATCTCCCTTAATTTATTCTTTTTGCATGTTACTGTAAGCCAATCAATAAACACAAGACATTAAAGTGGCTTAGCGGCAACATCGGTATGAAATATTGTCGTATGTTTGAGGTAAAACGGCTTATCGCAACGTTCAACCTAAAATTTGGATAACCTGAGCTCAATCTAACGGATAGAACATGGATAGATGTCAGTAACAGGTAAGCTGTGCTGTCACCCGACAAACTTGTGCTACGACGTTTTAGATATTCTTATCATTGGTTGCCTGTCAGACGCAAGATGAGTCATAAAAAGCCCCGCTCGCACGCTTATTCCTCTTGCTAACTGTGCTAACATGCATGAATCAATGGAATATATAGAGACGTGATTTTATGACTCAACATCTAGTAATCACAGCTGTGGGCACAGATCGCCCAGGTGTATGCAACCAAGTGGTTCATTTGGTCACCCAATCAGGCTGTAACATTATTGATAGCCGTATTGCCCTGTTTGGCGAAGAATTTACGCTTATCATGCTACTGTCTGGTAAAGCAAACAACATCACCCGTGTTGAAACCACCCTGCCCTTGCTTGGTCAAGAGCACGACTTGATTACGATTATGAAGCGAACCTCTCCGCACGATGTGGTAGAGAACTCCTACACGCTAGAAGTGTTCGTTGAGTCAGATGACAAACTCGGCCTGACCGAGCAGTTCACACAGTTCTTTGCAGACCGAGACATCGGCCTCGACTCGCTGAGCGCACAAACGATCAATAAATCTAAGGTCCAGCTCGACAACGACCAATTCCATATCTCTATTACCGCTTCTGTACAGTCAGAATGTAATTTGATGCAGCTACAAGAAGAATTCAACTCGCTGTGTCAGAGCCTATCAGTCCAAGGCTCGCTCAACTTTATTAAAAACAGTCTTTAAAAAGGAAATATCATGAATACGCTAACGGCTGGTGTTCCAGCACCTGCTTTTTCTCTTCCAGATCAAGATGGCAATATCGTATCTCTTGGTGACTTCAAAGGTAAAAAAGTACTTTTCTACTTCTACCCAAAAGCAATGACTCCGGGTTGTATCGTGCAAGCAGAAGGTCTGCGTGACATCAAAGCTGAGCTAGATGCACTGAACGTGGTTGTTCTGGGTGTTAGCATCGACCCAGTGAAACGCCTACCGAACTTCATTGAGAAGAAATCTCTAAACTTCACTCTGCTATCTGACGAAGACCACAGCGTTGCTGAGCAATTCGGTGTTTGGGGCGAGAAGAAGTTCATGGGCAAGGTTTACGATGGCCTGCACCGTATTAGCTTCCTAATTGACGAAGAAGGTCAGATTGAACACGTCTTCAACAAGTTCAAGACTAAGACTCACCACGAAGTGGTTCTAGAGTACTTCAACCAAGAAGCTTAATGTCCGTTGGAGTGAGCTAGGCTTACTACCAACTCAGAATAAATTAAAAAGGCGACTATCATCGATAGTCGCCTTTTTTGTCACTTATTTCGTTACTGATGGTGTACAGGGTCATCATCTAGCGCATGGCTCGGCAAGGCATTCCAAACCGCCTTCACTAAAGTAGCCAGTGGAATCGCGAAGAACACGCCCCAGAACCCCCAAAGTCCACCAAACACTAATACCGCAACAATAATCGCCACAGGGTGTAGATTCACCGCTTCAGAGAACAAAACGGGTACTAACACGTTGCCATCTAGGGCTTGAATGATGCCGTAAGCCAATAATAGCCAGTAGAATTGAGGCTCAAGCCCCCACTGGAACAAACCTACTATGGCAACCGGCACGGTTACTGCCGCTGCACCAATGTATGGAATCAATACCGAGAAACCGACAGCAACCGCTAATAACACGGAGTAGCGAAGGTCTAAGATCGCGAACGTTACGTAGCTGACGCCACCAACGATTAAAATCTCTAGCACCTTACCGCGGATGTAGTTCGAGATTTGTTCGTTCATCTCTTCCCATACTTTGGTCGCTAAGCGACGGTTGCGAGGAAGCACACCACTTGCCATTCTGATCATCTCTTCTTTGTCTTTCAGTAAGAAGAAGATAAGCAGTGGTACTAAGATAAGATAAACACCTAGCGTCGCTAAGCTAACCAAAGAGGCCAATGAGCCCTTGACCACACTTTCCCCCATACCTAACGCCTTGTTCTTCGCGTTAGACATGACAGACTCAACGATCTGTAAGTTAGCAAGCTCTGGGTAACGCTCTGGAATCGTTGCAATGAACTTCTGTAAGCTACCGTACATGCTTGGAATATCATTGATTAGGTTACCTACTTGCTCCCAAATGGTTGGCACTAATCCGAATATCGCTAGTAGCATTAGGCTAAAGAACATCAAGATCACCAACATCACCGATGGCGTTCTTGGAATACCGAGTCGTTGAAGTTGAGTCACTGGCCACTCAAGCAAATAAGCCAACACAATCGCCACCAGCAGCGGTGCGATCAGGTGACCAAAGAAGTAGATAGTAATAAAGCCGAATAGAATGATGGCAACCAAACTGACAGCGTGTGGATCAGAGAAACGTCGTTTATACCAACGACTGACCATTTCAAGCATCTGACTGCGATTCCTTTTTAGTGACGAGGAGATGGTGGTAATTAGAACAAGCCTCTGTCATGACAACATAAGCTTGCTTAGACAAAAAAGTAACAATATCTTTCATCGAACTGTTATCTGATACATAAATTGACAAAGATTGCCCTACTTCTAACTTTACACTGTGACGCTTGGCTAATAATAACGCCATTGGGCAGCGCTCTTGGCGTAAATCTAGAATATTAGGTGTCATTCTTGGGCTCGATGCTTATTATAAGGGGCATATTGTAATCTGTTTTTGAAAACGTGCCATCATTGATTCATCTTCCTTCAGGATAGCGCACGCACTTAACAAAGGTTAAACCAGATAAAGAACCAATTTGCATTGCCCTTGTCTTACTGTCAGAAGAAACGGAGTATTACTGACTAATATGTTTAAACGCGCTCGTTCAATTGCTTGCTTATGCATCGCAGCCACATTAAGCACCCCAACGTTGGCTAACACCAACAGCTTGGATTTACCGGACATCGGCACGGCGGCTGGCGGCACGCTCACTATCGATCAAGAACTCATCTATGGTGATGCCTACATGCGCATCATCAGAAGCAGCCAGCCTGTTATCAACGATCCAGTTCTCAACCTTTATATCGACACACTAGGCCATCGCCTTGTCGCGAATGCCAATGACGTAAAGACACCTTTCCAGTTCTTTATGATCCGTGACCGCAACATCAACGCTTTTGCTTTCTTTGGTGGTTATGTTGCACTGCACTCAGGTCTATTCCTGCACGCACAATCAGAAAGTGAACTTGCGTCTGTATTAGCGCACGAAATCGCACACGTTACGCAGCGTCACTTAGCGCGTAGTATGGAAGATCAAGCACGCCGTTCTCCTGCGACTATCGCAGCGCTTGCAGCGTCTGTATTGCTGGCTATTGCCGCTCCTGAGGCGGGTATTGCAGCCTTAACCGCAACCACCGCGGGTAACATGCAAAGCCAAATTAACTACACCCGTAGTAATGAAAAAGAAGCCGACCGCTTTGGTATCAACACGCTAGCAAAAGCTGGATTTGACGTGAACGCAATGCCACGCTTCTTTGGCCGTTTAGCGGATGAATACCGCTATGCAAGCACACCACCTCCAATGTTGCTCACTCACCCGTTGCCAGAAGATCGTATTACCGATTCGCGCGCACGTGCTCGTAGCTACCCACCGCTGAAACTTGCGCCATCGCTGGATTACCACTTGGCAAGAGCTCGCATCGTGGCACGCTATGCCGGTATCAATAATGAGGCGTCGCTCGATTGGTTCTCACGCCAATTGAAAAAGGCACCAAAAGAGATAGTTCCGTCGTTAGAGTATGGACAAGCACTGGTTTACCTCGATTCGAAAAAGTTAGATAAAGCAGAACCGATTCTAACCAAACTGATTACCAGCGACCCGACTAACCTGTTCTACTTAGATGCGATTTCCGACCTTCACATTGAGCAGAAAAAGCCTGAGCTTGCCATTAAAGAGCTTAAATCGGCATTGGTTCGTCAGCCAAACAACCCGGTACTCACAATCAACTACGCAAATGCCTTGATTGAAAAAGAAGACTTTGCAGAGGCTGTTCGCGTATTACAACGTTATACGCATGACAATCCGAATGACACCAATGGCTGGCACCTGCTTTCAAAAGCGAATACTAGCCTTGGCAATAGTGATGAAGACCTTGCCGCACGAGCTGAAATTTTGGCATTGCAAGCCAACTGGAACAAAGCGATTCAGTACTACACGCAAGCAAGTCAAATCGCAGAGCTCGGTAGTTTGAAGCAAGCCCGCTACGACGCTCGAATTGATCAGCTGATGATTCAGCGCGAGCGCTTCTTAGCACTGCAATAAGGCGTTCAATACTCGGCGAGTCGCCAAAAGAAAAAAGCTCAACGTATACAGTGAAGAGGCCAATTAGCTGGCCTCTGCTGAAAATTAAATAAAAAATAATAATGAGGAAGAACCATGTCTGTCGTGATTTATCATAACCCACGCTGCTCAAAGAGCCGTCAAACGCTTGAATTACTTGAAACAAACGGTGTACAACCTGAAGTGATCAAGTATCTAGACACACCTCTAACTGTTGAACAGCTAAAAGTACTGTTCACTCAGCTTGGTTTTAGCAGCGTTCGCGAAATGATGCGCACCAAAGAGGCAGACTACAAAGAAGCGAACCTTGGCGATGCTTCTGTATCTGATGAAGACCTATTTTCTGCAATGGCTGCTAATCCAAAATTGTTTGAACGCCCAGTTGTTGTTGCGAACAATAAAGCCAAGATTGGTCGTCCACCAGAGCAAGTACTAGAGATTCTGTAAGCGGCTATGAGCATCAACATTCTTGTTCTCTACTACAGTCGTCACGGCAACACACAAGCTCTAGCAAGGCAGATAGCACGGGGGGTGGAGTCCATTCCTGAGTGTGAAGCCATGCTAAGAACGGTTAATGACGTGTACACAGTAGAAGAGCAGCCAGACTCTCGCTATCAACCCACAGACCCAATCGCCACACTGCAAGAGCTCCGTTCTTGCGATGGCTTGGCGCTTGGCAGTCCGGTTTGGTTCGGCAACATGGCTGGGCCGATGAAGCACTTTTGGGATAGCACTACATCATTGTGGATCAATGGCGATCTTATCGATAAGCCAGCTTGTGTATTTACTTCTTCTTCATCACTGCATGGTGGGCAAGAAACAACACAGCAGAGCATGATGCTGCCACTGCTTCACCATGGAATGTTAGTGGTCGGCATCCCCTACTCAGAGCCTGCACTGCATACCACTCAAACCGGTGGCACGCCCTATGGCGCAAGCAGCACAGGTGAGAGTGCTTCACTAAGCAAAGAAGAAATTGAGTTGGCGCAGAACCTAGGTAAACGCCTCGCGCACATCGCGATAAATCAGAAGGGAATCTCTCAATGATGTACATGTCAGAGAAGGCGATGTCTCCTAAGACAAAGCTATTTCGCTACCTAGCATTAGCAGGCAACCTATTGCTGTTAGGTTGGGTTGTGGCTTGGCAGATGACGCTTTCACCGCATCCTCACCTAAATAATATCACGCTGGCTATCGTTTGGGCTGTTCCGCTACTGTTGCCATTACCTGGTATTTTAATCGGCAAGCCTTATACGCACGCTTGGGCGAACTTCATCTTAATGCTCTACTTCCTACACGCATTAACCATTCTATACGTAGATGGTGGTGAACGCTTATTGGCAGCTGTTGAGCTACTGCTGACCACGATGGGCTTCGCCGGAAATATCTTATTTACCCGTTTCCGCGCTAAAGAGCTAGGCATCAAGCTTAAACGCCTTTCTGAAGTAGAAAAGAACGAGAAAGCGAAGTTCGAGTAATAAGATTCAGTTCGATATTTCTGAGTAACTAGCTAACCAAGCAACGAGCTAGCAAGTAACACAAACAAAAAGCCCTGCGAGATTTCTCTAGCAGGGCTTTCTTTTTATTTCTCTTCGCTACTTACATTTTCGTATTAGCGATAAGCGCAAGCAATGGCTTAGCTGCGATTCCACTCGTATACCAAGCTTGGCTCTGCATGCAGCGGTGCAGTTGCTTCTAACTCTTCGGTACCTGTACCTTCAGAGTTAGCCTCCGAGCCAGCCAATGAATCATCACTTGATACTTCATTACCTTTAATTACTTGAACGTCAGTATCTGCGTCAGTTGCTGTCGCTTCAGTATCAAGGGCAGCTGTTGAATCATCGCCTACAGACATGGTGTTGTCTTGTGTTTCAAATTCAGGGCTTACTTCTGGTTCGATGTAGGACTCTTCAACCTTCGCAACTTGGCGAATACTTGCAACCTCTTGCTCAAACTCTTGTTGAGTCGACAGCAAGTGAATACGGAACGTCACTTCGTTGTTTTGAATCTTAAGAATATCTAAGCTAGCAACCGAGTTTAGACGCTTAAGTGCATTCTCTAACTGGAAGAAGTCTTGAGCATTATTCAGGCTAATAAACTGAGTTAAAATCGACTCTGATGACTCACTCGCCACCGTCACCGCGCTTTTACCTGCGTAGTAGTTACTGATTTGGTCAACGAGCTTCTTAGAAGCCGTCACGCTGTTACCCGACACAGAACCAGTGATTGGTGCCGTTGGCGCGCTAGTCAATTGACTTGGTTTTTGGTCGTACAGCGTCCAACGCAACCCTGAAGATTGAGCTTTAATCACTAACACCGCATCTACTGGGTAGCGTTGACTTGCTCTGCTAATTGGTGAAACAAAGCTGCCCCACAAATCTGAGGTCGCGATACCAGTGATATCGTCGAAATCACCGACAGGCAAAGTCAGAGGTAAACCACGATCTTTTGCACTTGCTTGCATTTGAGCAGCAAGCTGTGAGTTCGAGTGCTCCCACACAATGTTCTTATCGAAGCTGTCTTCCTCCACTAGCCAAACCAAGATGTTTGAGCGAGTTTCAGGCCAGTACGGCAGTTGTGCTTGAGTCAGTAGAGAACGGATTTGAGCGCCATTAAAACGCATACGCAATGTTGATTGGTCATTGCTCTCACCAAAACTCATTTGAGACATGTACTGCGCACTCTTACGCATCGCCTTTTGGATGGTCTCATTTGAAGCAACATCAGTTTGGCCAGTCGCACGTATCAATACCTGCTCCATACCGGTATTTCGTGCCACTTGTTCTGGTTGTTTGTCTTCGGTGTTAATCGCAACTTCAGCACTAAAGATATCTACTTGAGTTAAGGCGTAACTCGGGAAGGCTAATAGTCCCATCAACAACAATGCTATGTAGCGCATATTGATCCTAATATTCAAAGCTTGTGCCTTGATGATAAGCAACTATGGATTGAGGGGCAAGGTCGTTAGCGCCCACTGTGTTTAATAACCACAAAATATCACCTGACCATGATAAAGCGCTAACTTAAAAACTGAATTTTCGGACCTTGTTCGATATAAAACATCACTATGATAAATAAATTTGATCTATTTTGTGTAGCAATCGATTGCTAAGTGATAGAATCGCGCGAATTTTATTTTTCACTTTTCATATAACGACCAATCTAAGGACATATCATGAAAAATGCATTGCAAGGTGCACAAATGCTGTTTGTGGCTTTTGGTGCGCTTGTACTCGTGCCGCTACTGACAGGACTTGATCCCAACGTTGCACTCTTTGGCGCAGGTATCGGTACCCTTTTATTCCAACTTATTACACGCCGTTCAGTGCCAATCTTCTTAGCGTCTTCTTTTGCATTCATCGCTCCTATTATGTTTGGTATCCAAACTTGGGGGATTGGTGCAACCATGGGTGGCCTAATGGCAGCAGGTGTTGTGTATGTTTTAATGGGCGCTCTGATCAAAGTGAGAGGCGTTGGCTTTATTCATAAGCTGCTTCCACCTGTAGTGGTTGGCCCTGTAATTATGGTGATTGGTTTAGGCCTAGCACCCGTTGCGGTAAACATGGCTTTAGGTAAGACCGGCGATGGCGCCGTTCAACTGGTTGATGCAGACGCAGCACTGTGGATCTCATCAATCTCACTGCTCGTAACCATCATCATCAGTGTATTTTCGAAAGGCTTCCTAAAGCTACTGCCTATCTTCGGCGGTATTATCGCAGGTTACATTACGAGCCTGGTTTACGGCGCAGTCGACTTCACACCGGTTGCTCAAGCATCGTGGTTGGCACTACCAAACTTCACCATGCCTGAATTCAACATCAACGCTATCTTCTTCATGGTGTTTGTTGCGATTGCACCTGCCGTTGAGCACGTAGGTGACATGCTGGCGATTTCCAACGTGACGGGTAAAGACTATCTTAAGAAGCCAGGCCTGCACCGCACAATCACAGGTGACGGCGTGGCAACAATAGCAGCATCTATGTTGGGCGCTCCACCAAACACAACTTACAGTGAAGTAACTGGCGCGGTTATGCTAACGAAAGCGTTTAACCCTGTAATCATGACTTGGGCTGCAGTAACCGCTATCGTTCTTGCATTGGTTGGTAAGCTAGGCGCATTACTTCAAACGATTCCGGTTCCAGTGATGGGCGGTATCATGATTCTTCTGTTTGGCTCTATCGCAACCGTAGGTCTTAACACGCTAATCAAGAACAACGTTGACCTGCACAAATCACGTAACCTTGTCATTGTTGGTATTACCCTAGTATTCGGTATTGGCGGAATGGCTTTTGGTATCGGCGACTTCAGCCTACAGGGCGTAAGCTTATGCGGTATCGTGGCGATTCTACTTAACCTAGTACTTCCTGAAGAGCTAGGTGACAACACTGTGGTAGACAAGGCTCAAATCGACTAACAGTTGAGTCTGGTTAGATTCCGACAAAATGGAAGTTCAAAAAAGGGAGAGCATCGAATGCTCTCCCTTTTTTATTAATACGGGTAATGAAGTGAATTCAGTAAATTAAAACAACGGAACCCACTTAATCTAAAAACCGAATTACTTAGTACCGAAGATCTTATCACCAGCATCGCCAAGACCAGGAACAATGTAGCCCTTGTCGTTTAGCTTTTCATCGATTGCTGCAGTGTAAAGTTCAACATCTGGGTGCGCTTTTTCTAGAGCTGCAATACCTTCAGGAGCCGCTACAAGCACAAGAATCTTGAAGTGCTTACAACCTTTCTCTTTCATTAGGTCGATAGTTGCGATCATAGAACCACCCGTTGCAAGCATTGGGTCTACCACTAGAGCGATACGCTCATCGATGTTAGATGCAAGCTTGTTGAAGTATGGTACTGGCTCAAGCGTTTCTTCGTCACGGTAGATACCAACAACGCTGATACGTGCGCTTGGGATATGCTCAAGAACACCGTCCATCATGCCTAGACCAGCACGTAGGATTGGCACTACTGTTACTTTTTTACCTTTAATTTGGTCAACTTCAACTGGACCGTCCCAACCATTAATAGTTACACGTTCAGTTTCAAAGTCTGATGTCGCTTCGTATGTTAGAAGGCTACCCACTTCTGTCGCTAGCTCACGAAAACGCTTAGTGCTAATCTCACCTTCACGCATCAGGCCAATTTTATGTTTTACTAGCGGGTGTTTCACTTCAACAACTTTCATTTCCAACTCCGGCAATATTTAAACAAACCTGTAGATTATACACGAACTCTAAGGTTATTTCAGAATCTTTATTCTAATAAAAAAAACCGCGCAAACGTTTGCTCTTCATATTCAAGCCCTGTTAGAATAACGCCGTTTTCACATCCAACTTAAGTTCGAGGACTATCCCGTGAGTGGTAATACTTCTTCTCTAAGCTACAAAGACGCTGGTGTTGATATCGACGCAGGTAATGCACTAGTAGACCGTATTAAAGGTGCTGTTAAACGCACTCGTCGCCCTGAAGTAATGGGCGGTATTGGTGGCTTTGGCGCCCTATGTGAACTTCCAACGAAATACAAAGAGCCAGTACTTGTTTCAGGTACTGATGGTGTTGGTACTAAACTTCGCCTTGCTTTGGATCTGAAAAAACACGACACCATTGGTATCGACCTAGTGGCAATGTGTGTGAACGACCTAATCGTTCAAGGTGGTGAGCCTTTATTCTTCCTAGACTACTACGCAACAGGTAAGCTAGATGTAGACACAGCAGCAGACGTTGTTTCTGGCATCGCTGAAGGTTGTGTTCAAGCTGGTTGTGCACTTATCGGTGGTGAAACCGCTGAAATGCCGGGCATGTACGAAGGCGACGACTACGATGTTGCTGGCTTCTGTGTTGGCGTTGTAGAAAAAGCTGACATCATCGACGGTACTAAAGTAGCTGCAGGCGACGCACTTATCGCTGTTGGCTCAAGTGGTCCACACTCAAACGGTTATTCTCTAATTCGTAAAGTTCTAGAAGTTTCTGGTGCTGATAAGAGTGAAGAGCTAGAAGGTCGCACTATCGGTGAACACCTACTAGAACCAACTAAGATTTACATCAAATCAGCACTTAAGATGATTGCTGAGCATGACATTCATGCTATCTCGCACATCACTGGTGGTGGTTTCTGGGAAAACATCCCTCGCGTACTTCCTGAAGGTACTAAAGCTGTGATTGATGGTAAGAGCTGGGAATGGCCTGCTATCTTCAACTGGCTACAAGAGAAAGGTAACGTGGAAACGTTTGAAATGTACCGCACTTTCAACTGTGGTGTTGGCCTAGTTGTAGCTCTACCTAAAGACCAAGCAGACGCTGCTGTTGAACTACTGAAAGCTGAAGGCGAAAACGCTTGGGTTATCGGTGAGATCGCAAACGCTGAAGCAGGCGAAGAGCAAGTTGAAATCAAATAAGTGATACGTTCACTTACTTAGTTAATCAATGAGGACCTAATGGTCCTCATTTTGCTATTTGGCCCGCAGAAAACCTTAGTTTATGTAGGTAATATAGATACCAATCGTAGTAAGTAACTGGTCATCCTAGCTTGTTAAAACGCTCGATCACGTCGTTAGAAATTTTGATTGTAGGATAACTACTTATCTAAAATCTCTGCCTTGTTCTCAAGCCTTTTTCCTGCGCTATTTATGAGCACTTACTTACTGTGATTGGTATAAACTCCAGTTAATCAATCGTATGACCCACTTTATGAAAAACAATCACTCTCAGAAAACCACTCACTCTCAGAAAAACATCGTTGTGTTAGTTTCAGGAAGCGGAAGCAACTTACAGGCGATCTTAGATGCCTGCGATAGCAATATGATTGATGCTTCAGTTAAAGCTGTCTTCTCAAATAAGGCAGAGGCCTTTGGCTTAGAGCGAGCTAAGACCGCTGGTGTCGATGCACACTCAGTAAATCCAAAAGATTTCGGCTCTCGTGAAGAGTTTGACCATGAACTAATGATACAAATCGATGCATACCAACCAGACTTGATCGTACTGGCAGGCTACATGCGCATTTTGAGTTCGGAATTTGTTCGACACTACGCAGGAAAAATGGTCAATATCCACCCTTCTCTATTACCGAAATACCCAGGTTTACATACCCACCAGCGAGCGATTGATGCTAAAGACAAAGAACATGGAACTAGTGTGCACTTTGTTACCGAAGAGCTAGACGGTGGTCCTGTGATCTTACAAGCCAAAGTGCCTGTGTTTGAGGACGATGATGCCGACCTGCTAGCGGGGCGAGTACTCACTCAAGAGCACGCAATCTATCCGATGGTTTGTAAGTGGTTTGCAGAAGGTCGTTTATCAATGGTAAATGGACAAGCGGTGCTAGACGGAAAAGTACTAGGTAAACACGGTTACGCAGAAGAGTAATTCCAAGAATACAAAAAGGCCGTTAACTGACGAGTGCAGTTAACGGCCTTTTTTATCGAATCAAGCAATGAGATGTTTAGCTCAATGGTTCAGTAGGCGCTTGGCTCGCGACCTTTTTAGGCGCATAAGCGACATCTTCCAACTCTTTGTGATTGTTGCCAATCAGCTCACCGGAATGAAACAGCGCGTATTCACCAGGCTTCATTCTAAACCACTCTTCGTTGGCGGTCAGAGGTTGAGTCGCCACCACCGTCACTACATCATTCGGTGTGGTTTCTTCTTGGAAGTTAATCTCAACATCTTCGTCAATTAAGCTTGCATTACCAAAAGGCGCACGTCTCGTTATCCAATATAAATGGTTAGTACAGTATGTCATTACGTACTCACCATCGCTCAGCAACATATTGAAAACGCCTTTCTCTCTCAGCTTATCGCAACACTCAGCAACGAAGCGGAACATCCCTTCCATATCTTGTGGCGGCTCAGGAAAACGCTCTTCAAGTTGCTTCAGCAGCCAACAGAACGAAAGCTCGCTATCTGTTTCGCCAACAGGTCTAAAGCGGCCGCTAACAAGATCATCGTAATCAGATAACTGGCCATTATGAGCAAAGGTCCAATACCTTCCCCAGAGTTCACGAGTAAAAGGGTGTGTATTTTCTAGATTCACACCACCACGGTTGGCTTGACGAATATGGCTGACAACAGCTTGGCTTTTAATGGGGTAGTTTTGAACCAACTCTGCGATCTTAGATTCACAGCTAGGGTTAGGATCTTTAAAAGTACGAAAACCCTTACCCTCATAGAAGGTAATTCCCCAGCCATCGCGGTGTGGGCCAGTGTTGCCCCCACGCTGCATAAGACCAGTAAAACTAAAACAAATATCCGTTGGCACATTCGCGCTCATACCGAGCAATTCACACATGGTTTAATCTACTCCCTATTAAAACCAACAGAGCCAAAAACCTAGGCTCCAAATGTCTGTAAAACTGTTATTCCATCTCTTTTTCGACAAGCTGAATCACAATATGGATGATCTTAATGTGAATCTCTTGGATGCGGTCTGCGTAACCAAAGTGTGGTACTCGGATTTCGATATCCGCACAGCCTGCCATTTTACCGCCGTCTTTACCGGTCAGTGCGATCGTTTTCATGCCTTTCGCTTGAGCTGCTTCAATGGCTTTTAGGATGTTGCCTGAGTTACCTGAAGTTGATAAACCAAACAACACATCGCCTTTACGGCCTACCGCTTCTACATAACGAGAAAATACGTGATCGTAGCCGAAGTCATTACTTACACAAGATAAGTGACTAGGATCTGAAATTGCAATACCTGCGTAACCTGGGCGGTTTTCACGGTATCGGCCTGTCAGTTCTTCTGCGAAATGCATTGCATCACAGTGTGAGCCACCGTTACCACAAGAAAGTACTTTACCTTCTTGTTTGAATGAGTCAGCAATCAATTTTGCCGCCGCTTCAATTTGAGCAATGTTATGGTCATCACTCAAAAACTTGTTAAGAACGTCAGCAGCTTCGTTCAATTCACTTTTGATTAGGTCTTGGTACATAAGGCTTATCTCTTATTTTTATGACGCAGCTTAACGTGCGCGACATGAGAGCTGAGGTTTTTTCCCTCTTTTACCTGAGTTTACCCACAAACATGAAATAGTGTCGACACTTAAGCCCAAAGATTGCCACCTTAATTAGTCAGTCATTGCCGATTCGTCCAAATAATCGCCACCAACCTCTCACAATTAGAACTTTAACTCTACTCAGATCACTTTTTACCCAACTTTGAGTTTTACAAATATTTAATATTTTGTTTACACTTGACTGGTTAGACCTCTTACCTAAAACTTAATAACAATAAGTGATCTCTGAAAAGGAAATCGATCATGAACATATTGCTCTCCCTACTCGGCATGACAGCTATCTTAGGTGTCTGTCTCTACCACAGAGTTAGCTTGGTACGCGCATTAATCGCATTAACTGGAACGATGGTAGCTTTAACGCTATTCGGCGACGTAGCGGTTACTGGCTGGCTTTGTTACCTATTAGCGGTTGCTATTTTTGCTGTGCCAGCCATTCGTCAAACTCTCATCAGCCAAAAAGCGCTTTCTGTATTTAAGAAAGTACTACCGGCAATGTCTCAGACAGAAAAAGAAGCACTGGAAGCCGGCACCGTTTGGTGGGAAGCAGAGTTATTTAAAGGCAAGCCTGAATGGAAAAAGCTACAAAACATCGCTGATCCAAAACTGTCTGAAGCAGAACAAGCGTTCCTAGACGGCCCGGTAAACACGGTGTGTGAAATGGTCAATGATTACCAAGTCACCCATGAGCTTGCAGATTTACCGCCAGAAGTGTGGCAATACCTGAAAGATCATAAGTTCTTCGCCATGATCATCAAGAAAAAATACGGCGGTTTAGAATTCTCAGCTTACGCTCAATCTCTCGTTCTACAGAAACTAACGGGCGTTTCCAGCGTGCTGTCATCAACGGTTGGTGTACCTAACTCGTTAGGCCCAGGTGAGCTGTTGCAACACTACGGTACAGAAGAACAAAGAAACCACTACCTTCCACGCTTGGCAGAAGGTAAAGAGATCCCTTGTTTTGCCCTAACTAGCCCAGAGGCAGGCTCTGATGCTGGCTCTATCCCAGACTACGGTGTGGTATGTAAAGGCGAATGGCAAGGTGAAGAAGTTCTAGGGATGCGCCTAACTTGGAACAAGCGCTACATCACTCTCGCACCAGTTGCGACCGTACTTGGCTTGGCCTTTAAACTGCGTGACCCAGACGGCTTACTGGGTGACCAACAAGACCTTGGCATCACATGTGCCCTTATCCCAACCGATTTGAAAGGTGTGGAGATTGGTAACCGCCACTTCCCGCTTAACGTTCCTTTCCAAAATGGTCCAACTCAAGGTAACGATATTTTCGTTCCTATTGATTTCATTATTGGTGGTCAGAAAATGGCAGGCCAAGGTTGGAGAATGCTAGTTGAATGTCTGTCAGTTGGCCGTGGTATCACCCTGCCATCAAACTCAACGGGTGGTATCAAAACAGCGGCACTTGCAACGGGCGCTTACGCTCGTATCCGTCGCCAATTCAAACAACCAATTGGTCGCATGGAAGGGGTTGAAGAGCCACTAGCACGCCTCGGTGGTAATGCTTATGTCATGGATGCAGCAAGTAACCTGACCGTTGCTGGTATTGACCTTGGTGAAAAGCCTTCGGTTATCTCTGCAATCGTTAAGTATCACTGTACGCACCGTGGTCAACGCAGCATCATCGATGCAATGGACATCGTAGGTGGTAAAGGTATTTGCTTAGGTCCATCGAACTTCCTAGCTCGTGGCTACCAAGGCTCTCCAATTGCGATTACCGTTGAGGGTGCAAATATTCTGACTCGTTCGATGATCATCTATGGTCAAGGTGCAATTCGTTGTCACCCTTACGTACTTAATGAAATGGAAGCGGCTTACTCTGAAAGCAGCGATGCTCTTGATAAGTTTGACTCAGCATTAGCGGGCCATGTTAGCTTTACGCTAAGTAACCTAGTTCGTAGTTTGTGGTTTGGTTTAACTGATGGCCGAGGTTCGGACACACCAACACCAGCAAATAGCACAGATAAGCAGACAAAACGCTATTACCAACAACTGAACCGTTACAGTGCTAACCTAGCGCTACTGTCTGACATCTCAATGGCAGTACTAGGCGGCTCACTAAAACGCAGAGAGCGCCTATCTGCTCGTCTAGGTGATATCCTGAGTCAACTTTACTTAGGTTCTGCAACACTAAAACGCTTTGAGAGCGAAGGTAGCAACGCAGAAGATCTACCGCTAGTACACTGGGGGATGCAAGACAGCTTGCGTCAAACTGAAGTGGCAATTGATGAGTTCTTAGCTAACTTCCCTAACCCTGTAGTTGGCCGCCTGCTACGTGTTGTGTTGATGCCATTTGGCCGTATCCGTCGTGCACCAAACGACAAACTGGATAGCCAAGTCGCACACATCCTACAAACACCGAGTGCTACACGCTCACGAATCGGCCGTGGTCAATACTTAGCGGATACTCAGTACAACGCAGTAGGTAAGATTGAGAAAGCACTTGAGGTTATTCTTCAAGCTGAGCCGCTGTTCGACAAAGTCTGCAAAGAGACGCATCAAAAACGCGCCTTCCTACGACTTGATTTGGTCGCTCAATTAGGTCTTGAGAAAGGCATTTTGACTGAGCAAGAAGCAGCATTGTTGGAAAGTGCAGAGCAACATCGACTGTACACCATCAACGTTGATGACTTCTCGCCAGAGGAACTAGCAGCAAAGCCCCAGTATCCAGGCCAATCGATTGATAACGTAGCCTAGATTTAGCTATAAAAACAAAACGGGACTCCTATGAGTCCCGTTTTTTTATTCTAGATATGATGAACATGTCACATGTTCCGAGTGCGAGATTGAGTAGCTCTCTCAAAATAACTCAATCCTGCAGATGGTTACTTAGGAGCCTTAAGTTGCATCTCTGGTTGAGCTCTCTTCTTGGCAGTCACTTTACGAACCACAAACCAAATCAGTAGACCCAATAGAATAGCAACCACGTTACCTACCCCAATAATAATCATACTGCGTTGTCTGTCTTCTTCTCGCTTCTTGAGTATCATCATCTCAGTAGCGATACGCTTCTGCTCGGCTAACGCTTCTTCTTGCAGGCGGCGGGATTCCGCTAAATCAATATCTTGAACCACACTGTAAGAGTGCTCGGAAATAGGGAACGTCAATGGGCGCTGGCTAGAAGCATCGGTGGCATAAACCATTCCAGACCAGTTATAAATCCCAAGTTCACCATTATAAGGGATCTCCAAAGGCACCTTCATCGCATCGACATCCGCTTGCCCTTGCTTATACATCACGTATTCATCTGGTGCTTTATGCTCTACGTGCACCGCTAACGAACTCGGCTCTATCATTCCCTGCTCGCCAGAGACCACGATAGTATGAGGTAAGCCATCTTTGCGAGACTGGATAAAGGTGGTGGTGATAGGTGTCGGATAAACCAAAACTTCTTGTTCTTGCGCTCGTAAAAACACGCCATTGCCGGAAGTGATGCGCGCGCGGTATTTGCCCGGCTCTATATCGATAGGTAAAGATACAGTGAAGACGCCGTCCCCTGCTTTTTCATCAAGATCAACGCCATCGTCAGCAAACTCACCCATCACAACAGGGACTGGGCGCGCTTCTCTCACTAAGGATTCTTCGTTTTCGACAAACTTAGTAAATGTCACTTTGAGCTTCACACGATCAAGGAAATCACGCAGCACCAAGGGCTTACCATCAGAGGTGAGACGGGCAGTGAATTTAATACGCTCTGTCTGGTACAGCTTGTTTGGAAATTCATTCGCATCCAAAACAAGATGAGACAGTAGCTTGATATTGTTCTTAGGAGAGACCTTACCTACCGCTTGCCATGGGCCCGGCATCGGCTTATCAATAGAGACAATGTCCATTGAGGATTCTTCATACCAACGGACATTATCAGCGTTACGCCAAGAGTAGTATTTCTTGCCATCAGGACGAACTAAGACGACAGGTTTAGAGTTATCGGCTCGATAAATTATAAAGGTAATTTGTTCTATGCTGGGATCAACTCGGAATCGGTTGTCCAATAAACTCATTACGGATTCTGTTGCCGCGTGCAAGCCAAAGCTTAACAGCAGCAAACAACCGGTGGCCAATACCCTTAACATACTTTCTCCCTACTGACGCCAGAGGCAGCTTCCGCTTTTCTCGACGAGATCTAAACGACTTTGATGCGCTTCTACTTCATCGGCCGTTGCTCGTAAAACCTTTAGGGATTTTCGACCACTTTCGACTCTTCGGATACTTTCTACGCCGCCTTCTTGCTGACCAGCATTAAATTGCAGTGACGTTTGTCCACCCGTCATCAATAAGTAGACGTCGGCTAGGATCTCCGCATCGAGCAAAGCGCCGTGAAGGGTACGGTGCGAGTTATCGATGCCATAACGTTCACATAAGATATCTAGGTTGTTTCTTTTACCCGGGAATATCTTTTTCGCCATGTCCAGGGTATCGGTAACTTTACAGTAATCGTCTGTCTTACCGATAGTAGGGTCCAGTTTCTCAAACTCGTAGTCCATGAAGCCGGTATCGAAGGGCGCGTTGTGAGCCACCAGCTCAGCGCCTTTGATGAAGTCGAGAAACTCTTTGTGGATGTCTTGATATTCCGGCTTATCAACCAAGAATTCATCAGTAATACCGTGAACGCCAATCGCCTCTTCTTGAATCGCACGATCTGGCTTGATGTAAACGTGGAAGTGGCGCCCAGTTAACTTACGGTTGATGATCTCTACGGCACCGATCTCAACGATGCGGTGACCCATGTAGTGAGGACCACCTTCGGTATTCATACCGGTTGTTTCGGTATCGAGTACGACGATGCGCTTGTTTTCATTCGAACTGTTTTTTTCGTTCGCGGTTTGTTCTGGAGTGCTACTGGTATTCATAAGGATAACTGTGTCAGACTATGCCGATAATGTGCTTGAGGTAATAGTATCAAATCATGACGAAACAAGTTGAAATTTTCACTGATGGTTCTTGTTTAGGCAATCCAGGGCCTGGCGGCTACGGCATCGTACTTCGCTACAAGAAAGTTGAGAAGACGCTCGCGCAAGGCTACACCCTAACGACCAACAACCGCATGGAAATGCTCGCTGCTGTTGTTGCACTGCAGACCCTAAAAGAGCCGTGTTCTGTGATTCTCACTACCGACAGCCAATACGTTCGTCAAGGCATCACTCAGTGGATACATAACTGGAAAAAGCGTGACTGGAAAACCGCGGACAAAAAACCGGTAAAAAATGCCGATCTTTGGCAAAAGCTCGATAAAGAGACAGCACGTCACACTGTCGATTGGCGTTGGGTGAAAGGACACGCAGGTCACCGAGAGAATGAAATGTGTGATGAGCTGGCGCGTACCGCTGCCGAAAACCCAACCCAAGAAGACACAGGCTATCAGCCAAGCTAATATTGGGAACGGATAAAGATATCCGATAGCAAAAAACCGACTACGAGTCGGCTTTTTCTGTTTTTAGCGGGCGCAGCGCACGAATGGAATGCAACGTACAGCGAGTATCTGTTCTAAAGCTTGCACCGACCGGAGAGAAGCGTCGTTTAAGGTGCCAGTGTGGCTTAATCGGTTTCAATGGATAGGTGCGCTTGCGAGCGACAATAAAGTATTGGCTTCCAGCAAATGAGGCGCAACCTCCCAAAGCATTTTCAAGCCAGGTCCACATCGCTTGATACTTACTCATCGGGAACAATGCATAAGTATCACAATGAATCACTTCATAGTTCAGAACGCCCAACCAGTCTTTTACACGACTTGGTGTATACATTCGCCCACTCCACGGTAAACTGTTCTTACGCCAAGGCATTAAACTGGCAAGCCCTGTGACACTGAATGGGTTAAAGCCAGTGATGATAATGTAGCCATCGTCCATCATCACTCGGTCGACTTCTCTTAATAACCGATGTGGGTCATTGCTATAATCTAATTGATGACTCAGTACCACAACATCAAAACTTTTCTCCAAAAAGGGCAAATTATAGCCATCCGCTATCACATTATGTAATGGGTTCTGGATATCTAGGTTTACTTGATGTTGAATGTTGCATGTGCAGCTAGAAATCTCACTGCTGAGACCGCCGAGCTTGAGCATATGGTAACCAAATAACTTTGGGCACCACTCATCGAGTCGAGTTTGAATTGATTCTCTCAACCAGTCCCCATTGTGCAATTGTGCCCAAGTGTAAGGACGCTCAAACTTCTTTCTGCTACGTGCTGGCTTCATCAATAATCTGTCTCACTTATTCTGTCGCACTGAAAGTGACTGGAGAACCAATAATGTTACATATCAAAAGCATACCTGCATTTAACGACAATTACATCTGGCTGATTGAAAATAGCGATCGCCGTTGTGCTGTCGTCGACCCCGGCGATGCAGCTCCAGTATTAGAGTACTTAGCACACCATGAGCTAACTTTAGATGCAATCTTGATTACGCACCACCACCACGATCACATTGGTGGCGTTCCAGAGTTAGTTAGACAATTTCCAGGTGTTGATGTTGTAGGCCCTAAGAATGAGCCTATCCCAACATTGACACACCCAGTGGATGATGGAGACCAACTGGAGCTATTCGGCGAAGTATTCTTAGTGCTTGGGCTTAGTGGGCACACGGCGGGCCATATCGGTTACGTTGGTGATGCAAAGCTATTTTGTGGCGATGTACTGTTCTCTGCGGGCTGTGGTCGTATCATGGAAGGCACTCCGCAACAGATGTTTGATGCGTTAAATAAGATTACGGCGCTTCCTCAAGAAACCGAGGTCTATTGTGCACATGAGTACACAGCAGCCAATATCGCTTTCGCGCTTGCAGTTGAGCCAGATAACCAACATTTGCAGCAATATCGCGACCAAGTGAACCGACTTCGCGCACAAAATAAGTCGACCATCCCCACAAATTTGAGACAAGAGAAGTTTGTGAACCCTTTCTTGCGTTACACCGAACCAAGTGTAGTGAAATCAGTATCTAATCGCACTGAACAGACCGATCCTTTGTCGGTATTTACCGCTTTACGTGCGTGGAAGAACGAATTTTAACAAATACAGACTTGTCACTTATAGGGAGTGGCAAGTATTATCATCGGCCGTTTATTAAAAAGGCTGTAACATGCGAGTTAAGTACAGCTGGGCTTTGGTATTACTACTATCTGGTTGCCAATTAACTCAGTCAGAGAATCCAGACCAAGCTTCCGAGCAAACCAACACATCTCCTACAAAAGTTTCTCAAGCGAACGTTTCACCTGAAGCGACCAAAGAAGAACCAAAAGTTGAAGCACCTGTCGTTACTCCACAAACACAAGAAGATGTTTGGAAACGCATTGCGATGCAACTTGAAATGGAAGTACCAGACCAAAAGAAGGTCGACTACTACCGAACATGGTATCTAAAACACCCTAGTCATCTAAAAACCGTCTCCAAGCGAGCAGAACCTTTCCTCTACTTGATCACCACCAAAATTGAAGAAAGAGACCTGCCTTTAGAACTGGCACTGTTGCCGGTTGTTGAAAGCTCGTTTGATGCATTCGCTTATTCTCACGGCAGCGCTGCTGGCCTATGGCAGTTCATTTCTGGCACTGGCGAAGCCTACGGACTAGAGCAGAACTTTTGGTACGATGGTCGCCGTGACGTTGCTGCCTCTACCGATGCGGCATTAGACTTCTTAACCGATCTTAACAAACGTTTTGATGGTAACTGGCAACACGCAATCGCTGCATACAATAGTGGCGGTGGTCGTGTAAACAGTGCTATCCGTAAGAACAAGAAGCTTGGCAAACCAATCGACTTCTTCTCACTGGACCTGCCAAAAGAGACCAGCAGCTACGTACCTAAACTGCTCGCATTGGCAGACGTGATTGCCAACCAAGAGAAGTACGGTATTGATATCCCAGCAATTCCAAACAAGCCAGTACTGACTCTAGTAAATCCAGGAGAGCAACTGGATTTAGCAATCGCAGCTAACTACGCAGGCATTCCAGTAAAAGAACTGCAAGGCTATAACCCTGCCTATAACCAGTGGGCAACGGCACCAGAAAAACACCAACAATTACTGCTTCCCCTAGACTCAGTTGAAAAATTCAACAAAGAAGTCACGGCCAACAAAGGCAAAGGCATGAAGCTAGTACGTTACAAGGTTCAATCAGGCGACAGCATCAGCGTACTGGCAAACAAATACAACACCACCAGCAAAGTGATTCGCTCAGCGAACGGTTTAACCAACAACAATATTCGTATTGGTCAACACCTACTGATCCCTACTTCGACTAAAGATGATAAGACTTACGCACTCAGCGCTTCTAACCGCCTAGCAAGCACACAGTCAAAGAGTCGCGGTCAATATAAGCTAACCCACAAAGTAAAAAGTGGTGACAGCTTATGGACCATTGCGCGTGCCAATAAGGTATCTCACCAGTCACTAGCGAAGTGGAACGGTATGGGCCCACGCGACACGTTACGAGTTGGTCAAGAGTTGGTCATTTGGAAGAACGGTTCTGACGGTGCCATCATCCGTACTATCTTCTATAGCGTAAGATCAGGTGACACAGTCAGCGGTATTGCATCAAAGTTCAAGGTAAAAAGTTCAGATGTTGTAAAATGGAACACTTTGCAGAACAAGAAATACTTACAGCCAGGACAAAAACTGAAGCTGTATGTTGATGTAACTAAGGTAAGTGTATGAACCCGTCAAGTAACCCACTCGTCATGCTGTTGGATATATTCCGTTCACCAACAGCTTGTTTCTTAGCGCTTTATCAGCGAAGTGCTTGGGGATGGCAACCCTACGTCGTATTAATGCTCAGCCCATTTTTATTTTGGGGTGCTTATTTTTCGAACGTAGATTTTGCTTGGTTAAGTGCAGAGCTATCTAAACAATTAGCTCAAACAAACCCAGACCAGTTGGCGTTACTTGATAGTAATACCCTACTCGCCAGTGAAATCATCAGCGATGTGTTTAGCCGCACGCTCACTATCGTTCTGTTGGCATTTTGGTTTAACCTTGCAACCAAACCTAGTCAACATCAGCATAGCTTTTGGCGATGGTTTGCAGCGGCATCGGTTATCATCTTCCCAGCAGTTTTAGGTGATATTGCGAGCTACGCAAGCCTAATCCTAAAGCACGGTCATGTGATGAACTACGCTGCTGACTTAAACAGCCTAAACGGCTTAATCAAGTTACCGCTTACTAGTGATTGGTCACAATTTGCTAGCTCTTTACCACTGCTACTGCCTTGGTACATCGTACTTGGTTACGCTGCTGTATTAACGTGGACAGAGTTTGAGCGTGGACAAGCTCTGGTAATTTCAGGCTTGCCGTGGATTGGCTATTACCTAATCTGGGCTATCTACATTTTAGTTTCGTAGATAACCGTTACTGAGTCTTATCTTTACGCTATTTAGCCTTAAAGGTGACTAACATTGGATTATGATCAGAAGCGTCCGTTATGGGCGCTTTTGCTTTTTCTACCTCTAGCCCACGATAAAACACATGGTCTAGCACTAGCCCCGTAATGAACTGAGTGCGATTATCAGGGTTAAAAGCGACCTCAGCCAAACCTACCTTTTCCAATGCTTCTTTTAATACGGTAAAGCGAGCCTCACTCCAGCTGTTAAAGTCACCAGCAAAAATAACTGGTCCACGGTACTTTTGTAGGTTGTTAGTCAAACTCTTAAGCTGAGCTTCATAATCTTCCGTACCAAAGGTAAAGTTTACGGCGTGGATGTTGATCACCGCCAACTCTTCACCATTACTCAACTTGTAACGGGACCACAGAGCAGACTTAGGCAACTGCAGCCAAGGCTCTTCATGAGTATAAGCACAAGCCTCGATAGGCAAATGAGTCGCGAGGTTGAGCACACCAGCACTTTTTTCAAATGCCTCAAACGCATTTACTCGAGTACTTCCCCATTGACCACTCGTTACCCACTGACGAAGTCCATCCGTCATGCTCGCTTCTTGTAGCAGTACTAAATCGCTTCCCGCTGTCAGCTTATTGAGTTCCGTCTGCCAGTGACTACGGTTTTGCTTATAAATATTCCACACGGTGAGACTTAAGCCGTCAGACACATCCAGCGCTTTAGGTTCAGAGTTTTGGTAGCAACTGTAGATGTCATTGCTGGTATTTGGAGAAGACGTGATTAGATTTGGTTTATTCGGGATAACAAAAATAAAGTGAAAACTTACAACGGCAAGTGTTATCAACAGCGTGATAACTATGATGGTTTTCTTGAACATACAACACCCTACCAGAAATGAAAAAGGAGCGATAAACGCTCCTTTTAGGGTAATAGTTTTTTTATACGGCGTCTTCGTCTTCTTCGCCAGTACGAATACGTACCACACGTTCAACGTCAGTAATGAAGATCTTACCATCGCCAATTTTACCAGTTTGAGCCGTCTCAATAATGGTATCAACGCACTGGTCAGCGACGTCGTCAGTAACAACAATCTCTAACTTAACTTTAGGCAAAAAGTCGACCATGTATTCTGCGCCGCGGTATAGCTCAGTATGACCTTTTTGGCGTCCGAAACCTTTAACTTCAGATACTGTCATACCCGTAATGCCTACTTCTGCAAGCGCTTCACGTACATCATCAAGTTTGAATGGCTTGATAATGGCTTCAATCTTTTTCATGTTCATCCCTTAAACTGTGCGAATGGCTCATTATCGGATAGCTATAGTAAACATTCAATGAAAAAAGCCAGAGCTTTGAGGCTCTGGCTCGAAATTTATCATCTTGTTTAATCAGCGCTTTAAGAGGGTTTTACTTAAGGCTTGCGTAGTAAGCAGCTAGATTAGCAATATCTTCATCATTCAGCATTGAAGCTTGAGCCTGCATTACAGCAGCCAGACCGCCGGTGCGCTGGCCGTTCTTATATGCGTTAATTGACGAAGCAATGTATTGCTCGTTTTGACCTTTAAGGTTTGGGTAACCCGGGATCACTGCGATACCATCAGCGCCATGACATGCTGCACAGATTGCTGCTTTTGCTTGTCCTGCAGCAACATCACCTGCCAGAGCGTTACCACTCAATAGTCCAAGTCCAAGAACTAATCCTAGTGTAATTTTCTTCATTGCATATTCCATTAATTATTTTTATTAAAGTGACGGTGAATTGTGACACAAACTTTTTCTAGTTGCTCCAAAGCGCTTCACAATCTTGACCTTCGTAGTTTTTATCTACGAATAAGCCTAAAACAGCGATCACTCGCTCGCCATCCATTAATATTGGCGTTCTGCGTCGTAACCAGCTAGGTACTTGGTACTCTTGAAAGAGTTTCTTTAGCTTTCTGCTATGCCCTCGCCCAACAGGGTGAGCTGACAACCCTTCAGGATTAAAAATCACCCGTAATGTCGCGTTATTGTTCGGTAAGTTAAATGCTTGCGAGTAGCTGTTAGGTTTACACTCAGAGCTGCCCGCAGTTAAGCTGATTTCTCCTAAACCATCAGGCAAAGCCAAGGGTTCACCAATAGTAATATCACCTTGCCAGAGCGATACGTCTTTAGACTCTTGTACCAAGTAAAGCTTATGGTTAAAACGCCTCACTTCAACACCGTTTAACACCAATTTAGGGTTGGCATCCGCCTGAGCACACGCCACTTCATCCCAGATAAGCTGAAGTTGCTTTTGGCTCGGCATCGCTTGCTGGCAATAACCTAACCACATTCTCAACAAGCGCGCTCTTAGTAAAGCCGATTGCTCAGATAAAACCTCAATGCTCAAGCTATGGTCACCACCGAGGGCTTGCTGTAAGTGAGAAGCTAACAACTCATCGAGCAACATCTCTTGCTCGGCACAGAGCTGGGCGCTGCGACTGACCGATTCTCGAAAACTAGACCAACGCTCAGTTAGCACCGGAGTCACTTGGTGGCGAATAAAGTTACGGTCGAAACGCACGTCCTGATTACTTTCATCTTCAACCCAAGTTAACCCCAAATCGTGAGCAGATGCTTCAATCTCCGTCCGAGTCACCGATAACATAGGGCGAACAATATAAGAACCTGAAAATGGCATCACTTTCGCCATGGAAGACAGCCCTTTCGGACCACTGCCACGCTTTAACGCTAACAGGAAAGTCTCAACCTGATCATCGATGTGTTGACCAGTAACAAGTACATCCCCTTGCCTGATATGTTTTTCAAAAGCTTGGTAACGTGCATCTCGGGCGAGCTTTTCTATGCTTTCACCATTGTTAACATCCAACGTTACTCGCTCAATAGCTAATGGAATAGACAAAGCATCGCACCACGCTTGGCATTGCTCTGCCCAATGATCGGCATTCTCACTTAAGCCATGATGAACATGGATCGCCAGACAATCGATTTCATGAGTTTTGGTGTATTGCGCAGCCAACTCCAACAACACACGTGAATCAACCCCACCACTAAAGGCAACCACCAGCCGGTGAGGCTTGATTGCGCTTTGGTCAAATACAGAGGTAAACGTTTCGATTAAGTGAGTCATGAGGCTTAATGAACCAAGAAGGTGTTTGAAAGATAATATTTAAATAATAAAAAAGGGTTGGCACTGAGTCCAACCCTTTCATCATCTTGTTACATAAAGTCCGCCTTCGAATAAGGCAGCTTATCAGCAGTAACCGTAGCTCATTAGACGCTGGTAACGACGCTCAAGAAGCGTTTCGTTATCAAACTGCTCTAGCTCTTCTAGCTGTTTCACTAGCATGTCTTTCATGTTCTGAGCGGTTTGCACTGGATCACGGTGTGCGCCACCTAGCGGCTCAGGGATAATCTCATCGATAAGCTCAAGCTCTTTAAGACGAGGAGCAATTAGGCCCATCGCTTCAGCAGCTTGTGGTGCTTTATCTGAATCGCGCCATAGGATTGAAGCACAACCTTCTGGAGAGATTACTGAGTACGTAGAGTACTGAAGCATGTTCACGTAGTCACCAACACCAATCGCTAGTGCACCACCAGAACCGCCTTCACCCACAACGTTACAGATAACAGGAACAGAAAGACCTGCCATAACCTTAAGGTTTTTAGCGATAGCTTCAGATTGGCCACGTTCTTCAGCGCCTACACCTGGGTATGCACCAGCCGTATCGATGAAAGTAATGATAGGCATGTTGAAACGCTCAGCGGTTTCCATTAGGCGAAGTGCCTTACGGTAACCCTCTGGCTTTGGCATACCAAAGTTACGAATCACTTTCTCTTTAGTTTCGCGACCTTTCTGGTGACCAATAACCATAACAGGACGGCCATTTAGACGAGCCATACCACCCACAATTGCTTTGTCATCAGCGTAAGCGCGATCGCCCGCCATCTCTTCAAATTCTGTGAATGCATGCTCCAGGTAATCTTTTGTGTAAGGACGTTGTGGGTGACGAGCAAGTTGAGCAACCTGCCATGCACCTAAGTCGCTAAAGATTTTCTGTTTAAGCTCTAAGCTTTTTTTCTCTAGTTGTTCGATTTCTTTGTCTAGATCTACCGCTGTGTCACCACCGTGACGCGAAACGTCACGTAGCGCTTCGATTTTTGCTTCAAGTTCAGCGATAGGCTTTTCAAATTCTAGAAAGTTCAGGCTCATCTATGAATCCTTGTTGATTCAGCTCCGCATTTGCGAAGCTAAATTTTAGTTAAATTCGAGTTCTACTTGGCTATTTCCAAGCAGCTGTTTTAATTCGTCTAGTAATGTATCACTTGGCGTCACGCGCCATTCTGTGCCCAATGTTAACCGCGCTCTAGCGTCGGCACGCTGGTAGTATACATTGACTGGGACCGTTCCGGCTCTATAAGGTTCTAAGATTTGACTAAATCGTTCAAAAAATTGACCATTAATTTGGGATTCATCGATAGATATCGATACCCCACGAGCATATTTTTCACGGGCGCTTCCTAAGTCCATGACCTCGCGCGCGGACATTTTAAGCCCACCGTTGAAGTCATCAAAGCTGACCTGTCCAGAAACGACCACAATTTTGTCTTTTTCGAGCAATTCTGCGTAACGATCGAGCGCATCTGAGAACAACATCACTTCCATACGCCCAGATCGATCGTCAATGGTCATCAAACCAATTCGAGTACCGCGCTTGGTAGTCATCACCCGTGCCGCAATCACCAGGCCGGCAATCGTTAATGATTGATCACGGCGTGTTGGCGTCGCGTCTTTCAAACGGCAGCTAGTGTATTTCGCTAACTCTTTGATGTACGCGTTAACCGGGTGGCCCGTCAGGTATAAACCTAGCGTTTCACGTTCACCTTCGAGCCAAACCTTTTCAGGCCATCTCGGTACTTGGGTGTACTTGTGCTCCACTTCTTCCGGTGCATCCGTCAATACACCAAACATATCCGATTGCCCAAAGGACTCGGCATGGTGATATTGGCTTGCCGCTTTAACCGCATCAGCCAATGAAGCCATCATCGCTGCACGATGAGGGCCTAATCTATCTAACGCACCCGATAGAATCAACTTTTCGATAACACGCTTGTTAACTTTCTTTAAATCAATACGCGCACAGAAATCGAATAAATCTTTAAAGTAACCGCCCTTGTTTCGCGCCTCAATGATCGCTTCAATCGGTCCTTCACCTACCCCTTTGATCGCACCGATGCCATAAACAATCGCACCATCGTCATCAACATTGAATCGGTAGAGGCCCGAGTTAATATCAGGTGGCAGCAGTTTTAGCTTCATGCGGAAACATTCATCAACAAGGCCGATAACCTTCTCGGTGTTATCCATATCCGCCGTCATTACCGCGGCCATAAACTCTGCTGGGTAGTGTGTTTTCAGCCAAAGTGTTTGGTAAGAAACCAGAGCGTAAGCGGCTGAGTGCGATTTGTTAAAACCGTAACCCGCAAACTTTTCTACCAAGTCAAAGATCTTCATGGCAAGTTCGCCATCAACACCGTTGGCTTCCGCACCTTCTTTGAAGGTACCACGCTGTTTAGCCATCTCTTCTGGCTTTTTCTTACCCATCGCACGACGCAGCATATCCGCGCCACCCAGCGTGTAACCCGCTAGGATCTGTGCGATCTGCATTACCTGTTCTTGGTACAGGATGATGCCGTAAGTCGGCTCTAGCGTATCTTTTAGCGATTCATGTTGCCATGTTTCATCTGGGTAAGAGACCGCTTCTCGACCGTGCTTACGGTCGATAAAGTTATCAACCATGCCTGATTGCAGCGGGCCAGGACGGAACAAGGCTACCAATGCGATGATATCTTCAAAACAGTCAGGCTGAAGACGTTTGATTAGGTCTTTCATACCACGTGATTCCAGCTGGAATACCGCAGTGGTTTCAGAGTTTTGTAATAGGTTGAACGACGCTTGGTCATCCAGAGGGATCGATTCAATACGAACCGGCTCTTTGCCTTCCTTCTTTAAACGTGGGTTCACTAGGCCCAACGCCCAATCGATGATGGTCAGAGTACGTAGACCCAAGAAGTCAAACTTAACCAAACCAGCGGTTTCAACGTCATTCTTATCGAATTGCGTTACTGGGAAATTACCTTCAGCATCGGCATAGATAGGTGCGAAGTCCGTGATCGTAGTTGGTGAGATTACAACACCACCTGCGTGTTTACCGGCGTTTCGCGTACAACCTTCAAGGATACGACACTTATCGATCAGTTCACGAACTTCCTCATCGCCATCGTAAAGCTCTGGTAATGCAGGTTCAGCAAGGAAGGCTTTCTCTAGTGTCATCCCCGGATCTGGCGGTACAAGCTTAGAAATACGGTCCACGAAGCCAAATGGGTGGCCAAGTACACGGCCTACGTCACGAATTACCGCTTTTGCTGCCATGGTACCAAAGGTGATGATCTGAGATACCGCATCACGACCATACATTTCGGCAACGTGATCAATTACTTGGTCACGCTTATCCATACAGAAGTCGATATCAAAATCGGGCATCGAGACACGTTCTGGGTTCAAGAAGCGTTCGAACAGTAGATCGTATTCAAGTGGATCAAGATCGGTGATATCCAACGCGTACGCCACCAATGAACCAGCACCCGAACCACGACCTGGGCCTACTGGCACATCGTTATCTTTAGACCACTGGATGAACTCCATTACGATCAAGAAGTAGCCGGGGAAACCCATGTTGTTAACAACTTCCAGTTCAACCTTTAGGCGCTCGTCATATTCTGGGCGGCGCTCCGCTCGCTCTTTTTCATCAGGAAAAAGGAATGCTAAACGACGCTCAAGGCCTTCTTCTGATTTTTTAATCAAGAAGTCTTCAATCGCTAAACCTTCGGTTGGGAAGTTCGGGAGGAAGTACTCACCAAGACGAACAGTGACGTTACAACGCTTAGCAATCTCAACGCTGTTTTCAAGCGCTTCTGGGATATCGGAGAACAGTTCACACATCTCTTCTTCGCTACGAAGATACTGTTGCGCGCTGTAGTTTTTTGGACGACGCGGATCGACCATGGTGTAACCATCATGGATCGCTACACGGATTTCATGGGCATCAAACAAGTCTTCAGTTAAGAACACCACTTCGTTGGTTGCTACAACCGGTAAGTCTTGTTGCTCAGCAAGTTCTAGTGCAAAGTGCAGATAAGACTCTTCATCGGCACGCCCTGTACGAATCAACTCTAAATAAAAGCGATCGGGGAAGTGAGTCTTGTAAAACTCGACACTGCTCGCGACGAGATCACGGTTACCTTTCAGCAATGCCTTACCGATCTCACCTTCTTTAGCGCCGGATAAGATGATCAATCCTTCAGCGTTTTCGATTAACCACTCTTTGTCGATCACCGGCTGATGTTGCACGTGACCACGCAAGTAAGCTTTTGAAATCAGCAAGGTAAGGTTGTTATAACCTTTGTTATCAGACGCCAACACCGTCAGTTTCGTCAGTTCATCTCCAAATTCTGGAGATTGCATGAGGAAATCAGCACCAATAATTGGCTTAACCCCACACCCATGGGCAGTACCGTAAAATTTCACCAAACCACACAGGTTAGTGAAATCGGTAAGTGCTAGGGCGGGCATACCCATTTCAGCGACTTTCTTAACTAATGGTGGCACCTTAGACAGGCCATCCACCATAGAAAAGTCACTGTGTACGCGTAGGTGAACAAATTTTGGATCTGACATTATTTTTCCTGAGTTCTAGGCTAGGGCCTAGGATTACAACTGAGTGTATTCTATTTTTTTCTGCAGCAAGTAAGCAAATTTATTCGAAGATGAACGCTTATCTGTGTAGCACTTAATCAATGCCTAAAATACGTTTTACTGGCTTAAAGCTCTTACGGTAGTGCTCGGTAACACCGTGCTTTTCAATTGCCTCGAAATGCGCCTTAGTCGGGTAACCTTTGTGTTTAGCAAAACCAAACTCCGGATGAAGCTTATCAAGCTCTTCCATCTCTTGGTCACGAACTACTTTAGCGATAATAGATGCTGCACTAATTTCAGCGACGCGCAAGTCACCTTTAACCACTGCAATACCGGCCATTGGCAATTCAGGTACACGGTTGCCATCAATCAAAGCCATATCAGGCTGAACGCTCAAACCTGCAATCGCTCGCTGCATCGCAACCATAGTCGCTTGCAGGATGTTCAACTCATCAATTTCTTGTGGGGAACAACGACCAACAGACCACGCCAGTGCTTTCTCTTTGATTTCAGGAAGCAGAGCAAGGCGCTTTTTCTCAGACAGTTTCTTTGAGTCGTTCAAGCCTTCAATGGGATTATTCGGGTCTAGGATAACTGCAGCTGTCACTACATCGCCAACCAATGGCCCACGCCCTACTTCATCGACGCCAGCAAATAGCTGGTAGCCTTGAGGGTATTCGAAAGGTGGAAGCTCTTTTTTCTCTTTTACTGCCATGACAATTCTCTTTGTAACTTTTAAGCTCGTGCCTTTGAAACTAGCACGTTATGATTCAACAAACTCTCGACCGATCAATTTCAGCACCGCGTTGGCGGCTTGTTTGTCAGCATCTTTACGGATCCAGTGATGCATTTCAGTAAAGCGTTCAAGCAGCGCACTGTTATCTGCAGATAGCATTTTGTCGACAGATGGGAACAAGAAGTCCGGGTGGCACTCTTCAAGAATATGCTCTTTCACGATCTCTTCCCCCGCCAGAATATTCGGCAGTGACACAAACTCGGTGATAGCCAGCTTCTTCACAATGTAGCCAGTCAATTTATTCACTTTGTAGCCTACAACCATTGGACGCTTAAGCAGCATGCACTCAAGAGCGACCGTGCCAGATGCCAATAGTACAGAGTCCGCTGCAGTGATCACGTTACGAGCTGTATCCTGCACAATGACAAAATCTAACTCTGGTGCTGTCGCCTTCCAAATCTCAGTAAACTGTTGCTTGCGAGTTTCATTAACAGCTGCCACCACGAAACCGATGTCTGGGTACTTTTGTTTGATACGTTTACAGGTTTCAATGAACGGTTGCGCGATAAGCTTCATTTCGCCACCACGACTGCCCGGTAGAACCGCTAACCACTGCTTGTCTTGCTCTAGGCCAAGCAGCTCTCGTGCTTCCGCTTGATTTGGCTCGAGTGGAATGGCATCTGCCAGTGTATGGCCCACAAACTCACAGGCAACGTTATATTTATCGTAGAACGCTTTTTCAAATGGTAGGAACGCCAGTACTAGGTCGGTTGCTTTATCGATCTTAAAAATACGTTTTGGACGCCATGCCCATACTGAAGGGCTAACGTAATGAACCGTTTTTATACCTGCGTTCTTAAGGTCTAGCTCTAATCTCAAATTAAAATCAGGGGCATCTATGCCTACGAACACATCTGGTGGGTTCTGAATGAAATATTTAACCAGCTCTGCTTTTACTTTTAGCAGACGAGGCAAGCGACCAAGTACTTCAACTAAGCCCATCACGGCAAGCTCTTCCATCTCAAACAAAGATTCACAGCCTAGCGCTTTCATTTTTGGCCCGCCAATACCAACAAATTCTGCATTCGGATATTGAGCTTTAATCGCTTTAATAAAACCTTCGCCAAGGGTATCGCCAGAGAGTTCTCCGACAACAATACCTACCCGCAGTGGCTCGTTGGAAACAAAGCCTGAGTTATTGGTTTGTGCTTCTTGCTGTGCCATAGTTTTCCAATTCCCTTCTCGCCTAAAACAAAAAAGATCGCCTTAAAAGTAGCGATCTTTTTTATATCAATCACACTTGGTATTAACGAATAATACCGCGCTCAGAGTTCTCTAGCATCTCTAGCATAGGAGTTACCGAAGCAAACTCTTTCTCCATTTCAACTAAAGCTGCTTTCGCTTCTTCAAGTGTTTTGCCAGAGCGGTAAAGCTCTTTGTACGCTTTTTGCAGTGCACGAATCTCTGGTTTCTCGAACCCGTTACGCTTCAGACCTACAAGGTTAAGGCCGAATGGTGCTGCATGGTTACCTTGCGCTAGTACATACGGCAGTACATCTTGAACAACAGCAGAACAACCGCCGATGTAGGCGTAAGCACCAATTGAACAGAACGGGTGAATTGCAGAAAGCGCCATAACACCAGCGTAATCGCCAACCGTCACGTGACCACCTAAAATAGCATTGTTACCAATGTGAGTGTGGTTACCAACAATAACGTCGTGCGCTACGTGAGCGTTAACACAAAGCAGGTTGTCATTACCGATCACTGTGGTTGCTTTATCTTGAACCGTACCACGGTGGATTTGAACCGCTTCACGAATCACGTTGCGATCGCCAATCACAACCGTTGTATCTTCGCCACCGTACTTCTTGTCTTGGTTCTCTTCACCAATCACAGCGTGTGGGAAAATGCGGTTTTCTTTGCCAATCGTGGTGTGACCTTTGATCACAACATGCGACATGATTTCTGTGTCGTCACCAATGGTTACATTACCAGCAATGTAAGTAAAAGGGCCAACCGTTACGTTTGCGCCAATCGTTACATCACCTTCGATAACTGCAGCCGGGTGAATTTTTGCTGTTTCATGAATCATATTAAAACTCTCTACGAGCACATTTAAGTTCAGCTGAACATACTACTTCGCCGTCAACTTTCGCTACGCCGTTAAATGATGCGATACCACGACGCTCTTTAAGGAATTCAACTTCGATAACCAGCTGGTCACCAGGTACTACTGGCTTACGGAATTTCGCTTTATCAACACTTGCGAAGTAGTAAAGCTCGTTACCAGAAGGTGCACCGAAAGATTTAAATGCAAGAAGGCCTGTTGCTTGTGCCATCGCTTCTAAGATCAACACACCTGGAAATACAGGAAGTTGAGGGAAGTGGCCAGTAAACTGAGGCTCGTTAACAGAAACATTCTTAATTGCAGTCAGTGTTTTTTCTTTTTCAAAGCTAGTCACACGATCAACCATTAAGAATGGGTAGCGATGAGGTAATAGTTCCTGAATTTCAGTAATGTTCATCGTTGTCTGTTCAGTAGTCAAAGTCGTATTCCTATATGTATTCTTTATTTAATTAGAAAGATTATAAACGAAAAAGACTCGCTGTACGCGAGCCTTTTATTAGAAATGCTGGAATTATGATTCCGCGCTCTTCTCGATAAGTTTTTCAACGGTTTTCAGACGCTTGTTCATTTCATCAATACGATGAACACGCGTTGCTGTTTTACGCCAATCTTTATTTGGCTGTAAAGGAATACCCGAAGAGTACATGCCTTTCTCAGTGATGCTGCGCATTACCATTCCCATACCGGTAATCGTAACGCCGTCAGTGATTTCAATGTGACCATTGATTACACTGCCACCACCAATAATACAGTACTTACCTATCGTCGTGCTGCCTGCGATGATAGTACCACCCGCAAGAGCAGAACCATATCCGATGTGAACGTTGTGTGCGATTTGCATTTGGTTATCAATAATAACGTTGTCTTCAATAACGGTATCATCTAACGCACCACGGTCGATCGTGGTACACGCACCGATCTCTACGCGATTACCAATGCGAACAGAACCGACTTGAGGGATCTTAACCCACTCGCCTTTCTCGTTCGCGTAGCCAAAGCCATCAGAACCAATCACAGTACTTGATTGAACTAAACAAGCTTCACCAATAACCACTTCATGATAAATGCTTACGTTAGCCCACAGCTTAGTGCCAGCGCCAATCTTGGCGTTTTTACCGATAAAGCAACCCGCACCGATAATCACATCGTTACCAAGAACAACACCAGACTCAATCACAGCGTTCGCACCAATAGACACATTTTGCCCAAGTGTTGCATCGCTCGCAATCGAAGCTGAATCAGCAATATCCGCAGCCGGTGCTGGAGTAGTATCAAGCGCTTGAGCAACCTTAGCAAAAGCAACGTAAGGGTCACTGACCACAATCACGTTAGTCTTACACAGTTCGCGCTCACTCTCTTTAACCATAATCGCTGACGCTTTACAGTCACCTAGGTGCTTGCTGTACTTAACGTTAGAAAGGAACGTAATGTTACCTTCTTGCGCTTTATCCATAGGAGCAACAGCAGAAACGGTTACAGTACCGTCACCATGTAGCTCCCCCCCGGTAATGGTTGCCAATTCGGCTAAAGTCAGTGTCTTCATAAAACTTATTTTAGTTCTTTAATTACTTTCTCAGAGATGTTGTATTCAGGCTTGCCGTATTGTAGCGCTTGAATATCAACGATCATGTCGTAGCCTTCTTTCTCTGCAACTTTCGTTACAGCATCTTGAATCACTTTGAATAGCTTCTGCTTCTCTTGTGCTTCACGACGTTGGCTTGCTTTTTCTAGAGCTTGAGCTTTGATCTTGTACTTGCTGTCTAGTTGACCAACTTCGATACGAAGCTTCTCAACTTCGTCTGGACCTAGTAGCTCGCCATCACGCTTAAGCTTTTCAATCTTCGTTTTAGCTTCCGCTTGAATGCTTTGCAGCTCAGCCGCTTTGTCTTTGAACTCTTCCTGCATTTTTTGAAGAACAACTTCACGCTGAGGTAGAGCCTGGAATACTTGTGCAGTGTTTACATAACCCACTTTTTGCGCAGCTTCAGCAGCTGTTGCAAAGAAAGAAGAGCTAAGAACTACAAGGCCTAAACCTGCTGCTTTAATCATATTTTTCAAAATATTGTCCTTTAAATATTAGAAAGTTCTACCAATGGTGAATGTGAAGAATTCCTCATCATCACCTTCGTAAATTTTAATTGGTTTCGCTAGAGAGAAAACCAGTGGCCCCATCGGTGACATCCATTGAAGAGCGGCACCATAAGATGAACGGTAATTCGTTGGATCAGAGTAATCGTAGTAGTACTGGCCGCCACTGTTAGGTGCGCCACGGTCTACGAACTCGGTATCCCATACACTTGCCATATCGAAGAAGACACTGGTACGAATTTGGCTACGTGCTTCATCAGAAGCAAACGGCGTAGGTACGATTAATTCTAAACTTGCCAAAGCAACCGCGTTACCACCTACTGAATCGTCAGTAGCGGTGTCGTAGGTTGGGTTGTTACCCGTGCTGCTGCCGTAAACGGCTTTTGGACCTGCCGAGTTAGAGCCAAAACCACGTAGGGTTGTAAAACCACCCGCATAGTAGTTCTCGTAGAATGGGAACAAGTTATCGTTACCATCCGTTTGACCATAACCATTACCATAGCCTAATCGGCCGCGCATCAATAGAGTGAACTCATGCTTTTTGGTCAGCGGGATGTAATGTTTTACATCGTACTGCATTTTGAAGTACTGAGCATCAGAGCCTGGTACCGTCATTTTAGCGAAAGCACGTTGGTGGTTACCCTCTGTTGGGAAGAAACCACGGTTCAAGTTGTTACGCGTCCAAGAGATATTGATATCGAAGTCATCAGTTAAGATGTGCTCATCACCGTATTGGTCGATACTTCTCGCAAACTGTTCAACCTGGATATAAGTCGGTACGTTACCGATCTTGTTGTGCGTATAGCCAACACCGAACTCAATGCGGTTCAGCTCATCCATAGGGAAACCCCAGGTTAAGCTCGTACCATAACTTTGGTTGGTATAGTCGACGATACCCGCTTCAGATGCTTCAAACTCGTTGTAGAAGATCTTACCGCCTAAGCTCACACCATCTAGGTTCCAGTATGGGTCACGGTAGTCTAAGCTCACGTTTTTTTGGTAATCGTTCATCATGGCACTTACGCCAACACGGTTACCAGAGCCCGCAAAGTTGTCTTGTTGAAGGCCAACTTGGAAACTCACACCAGATTCAGTACCGTAGCCGACACCAAAGTTGATGCTACCTGAGTTTGCTTCTTTAACGTTGTAAACCAAATCAACTTGGTCTTCGCTGCCTGGAACACGAACGGTTTGTACATCGACAGTTTCGAAGAAACCTAGACGGTTAAGACGGCTCTTACCGGTATCAATCGATTTAGAGTTAAGCCAGCTGCCTTCCATTTGACGCATTTCACGACGTAGCACTTCATCTTTTGTCGAGTTGTTACCTGTGAAACGAATATCACGTACGTAAATACGGCTACCCGCTTCTACGTTGATAACCAGTGAAACTTCTTTGGTCTCGTCATTGAACTCAGGAATCGTACGAACTTGTGGGTACGCATAACCTGATTCACCAAGAATACGTTTAACGCCTTCTTCTAGTGAAGTTACAGAAGAGCCGTTGTAAGTATCACCATCTTCAAATGGAACAAGTGCTTCAAAATCAGCTTCGCGGCCAATAAGCTCACCACGGAACGACACGTCTTTAACCGTGTAAGCTTCGCCTTCATCTAGACCAAGTGTGATGTAAACACCTTTCTTATCCGGAGAAATCGCTACCTGCGTAGAGTCAACCTTGAACTTCAAGTAACCACGGTCAAGGTAGTAAGATTTAAGCGCTTCGATATCACCAGCCAGTACTTGCTTCTGATATTTTTCATCCGCTAGGAAATTCCACCAGGCCACATCTACATTGAGATTGAAGCGGCTAAGCAGTTCAGCATCAGTAAACACTTCGTTACCGATAAAGTTAATTTGCTGAATCTTAGCGGAAACGCCTTCAGTAAATACAAATTTAAGGTCAGAACGGTTACGTGGCAGAGGTGTTACAACCGCTTTTACTGTCGCGTTGTACTTACCAACACTGTAGTAAAAGTCCTCAAGACCTTTCTCAATATTACTTAGCGTAGTACGGTCAAGAGCTTCACCCTCACGAACACCTGATGCATCTAGGTTCTGCTGAAGTTGTTCTTCTTTAATCGCTTTATTGCCCGAGAAAGAGATACTTGCGATGGTTGGTCGTTCTTTCACTTGAACAATCAATACACCTTCATCGCGAAGGACTTTAACGTCTTCAAAGTTACCCGAAGCGTACAATGCACGGATGATCTCAGAAACATCGCTTTCATCTACTTCATCGCCAATACGTACTGGCATTTTCAGTAGAGCTGCACCAAGTGCAACACGCTGTAAACCTTCGATCTTGATATCTTGAACTACAAAGTTTTGTGCTCCGTTCGCCGCCACACTGGTGGCTAATAGACTTGCGAACAGAATTTGCTTAATCGCCATACTTATTCTAATTATTCCTTGCTACTACCAATGCCTGTGAGAAACCATTCACAGACGAGTAAAATCGTTAAATATTGCCAGAGCCATTAAAGAGAAGAGGATCGCCCCTCCCACTCTATAACCCATCTCCTGAACTTTCTCAGGGACTGGTTTACGAGTAACGGCCTCAATAGCGAAAAAGAGCAAATGTCCGCCATCAAGCATAGGCAGCGGAACCAAATTAATAATACCTAAGTTAACACTAATCAGAGCTAAAAAGCCTAGGAAATAAACCAAACCGTAATCGGCGGTTGTGCCTGCGCCTTTAGCAATCGAAATCGGGCCACTTAAGTTGTTTAAGCCAACATCACCAACGATGAGCTTCTTCAGCATAGTAAGCGTCAGACCAATGATTTGACCTGTTTTATCAAATGCTTTTCCTACAGACTCAATTACACCAAATTGTAACTCAAAGCGATAATCTTCTGGCCATTCTGCGACTTCCGGAGCAATACCCGCATAGCCGATTGTTGAACCATCAGAAAGCTCGCGGCTTTTCGGTGTCATAACGAGTGATTGCTCACTGCCGTTTCTTGATACGACAACATCTAATGGTGTCATTGGGTTCGAGCGAATTAACTCAACCACTGATTGCCACTGCTCAATGGGTTGACCATTAATTTCAACAATTTGGTCGCCCGCTTCTAGACCAGCAGAGTAAGCAGCACCATCGTCAATCACTTGAGCTAGTACTGTCGAGATCTCTGGAGAATATGGTCTAAAGCCAAGCGTTGTCATTGCAGATTCAGTTTCTGGGTTGAACGACCAGTCTGAAATATCCAACGTCAATTGCTGCTCAAAGCCGATATCGTCTTGCGAAGACACCGTTACTGTCATCGATTGGTCACCAATATGCGATATCAAACCCATATTGACTGATTCCCAATCTGCGGTTTTGATTCCCGAAATAGATTTAAGTTCCATTCCAGTTTCAATTCCGGCTTGTGCAGCAATAGATTGTGGAGTTACCTCACCAATCACGGGCTTAACCGCAGGCACACCGATCAAAAATACTAACCAATATGCAAACACAGCAAAGATGAAGTTAAACGCTGGTCCAGCGCCAACAATCGCGGTTCGTTTCCACAATGGCTTTTTATCAAACGCGTACTGCTGCTCATCTTCTGATAGGTCATCGACACGACCGTCGAGCATTTTTACGTAACCGCCCAGTGGAATCACGGACAAGCTGTATTCCGTACCATCGCGGCCAACTTTGCTCCAGATTGATTTACCAAAACCAATCGAGAATTTTTCAACTTTTACACCGCAACGACGAGCAACCCAGAAGTGTCCAAACTCATGAACCGCGACCAGAATGCCAAGCGCTATGATAAAAGATGCGAAGTTCCACAGAATTCCACTCATGCTAGCTGCTCTTTAATAAATTGAATGGCTATTTGACGAGACATATTATCTAGCTCAAGGAGGCTTTCCAAGCTATCTAAGCCTTCAGAGTTATGTTGTTCACATACTTTGCTCATAACATGTTCGTTAATGACAGCAATATCGGTAAATTTAACCTGATTGTTCAAGAAAGCGTCGACCGCAATTTCGTTTGCTGCGTTAATCGCTGTCGTTGCATGCTGACCTAAGTAACACGCTTCAATGGCTAATTTCAAACATGGGTAACGGTTAAAGTCAGGCTCTAAGAAAGTCAGCTCACCGACTTTGGTAAAATCCAACGGCTTAACACCCGCTTCAGTACGCTCAGGGTACGACATCGTCAATGCAATAGGTGTCGCCATATCCGGTTCCCCCATTTGAGCAAGTACTGAACCATCCTTGTACTGAACCATAGAGTGGATCACAGACTGAGGGTGGATAATGACCTTTAGCTGCTCTTGAGACGCATTAAATAACCACTTCGCCTCAATGTACTCAAGACCTTTATTCATCATAGTCGCAGAGTCGACAGAGATCTTAGGCCCCATAGACCAGTTAGGGTGTGCAATAGCGCGTTCGGGAGTCACTGATTCCAGCTCAGCAACATCGGTATAACGGAAAGGACCACCAGAGCCCGTTAGTAGGATATGGTTTATACCATTGGCTTCTAAATCACAGCGACCTAGATTGGTTTGGACGTTTTGCGGCAAGCATTGGAAGATAGCATTGTGTTCACTATCTACAGGAAGAAGTTCAGCACCGTACTTTTCCACTGCATCGATAAACAGCTGTCCAGACATCACCAAGGCTTCTTTATTTGCTAGGAGAATACGCTTGCCCGCTTTGACTGCTGACATAGTAGGAAGCAGGCCTGCCGCACCAACAATCGCAGCCATCACCGTATCCACTTCATCCAAAGAAGCAACCTTGCACATGCCTTCTGAGCCTGAGAGTACTTGGACGTTAGGGTGATTGATAGATAAGGTGTCAGCAAGCTGAGATGCAGCATCAGGACAAGCCATAGCAACATAGCTTGGTTGCCACTTTTCTACTAACGCCAGCATCTTTTCAACATTCGAGCCAGCAGCCAGCGCAACGACTGAATAAAGGTCTGGGTTTTGCTCAACGACTTTTAGTGTACTTGCACCAATTGAGCCAGTTGCGCCTAGGATAGTTAGATTTCGCATCACATATGACCGTAGAAATGTAATAAAGGGCAGATTCACTGCCCTTTTAATTAGAATGCTAAGTAAAGCAGAGCAAAGACAGGGAATGCAGCCGTTAAGCTATCGATTCTATCTAGTATACCACCATGACCAGGAATCAGATTACTGCTGTCTTTAACCCCTGAAACACGCTTGAACATGCTTTCAACAAGGTCACCAAGAACAGAGATAACAACGGTCACAAGCGTAATCACAATCATGTGTAGAGGGCTTGAGAATTGGATATTGAACAAGTCAGCAAAAATCCAAGCCACAATCACCGCGGTGATGATACCGCCAATCAGGCCTTCAATTGTCTTGTTCGGGCTAACGGCCGGAGCCATTTTACGCTTACCGAAGCTCTTACCAGCAAAGTAAGCGCCACTGTCTGCAGCCCACACCAGTAGACACACAAACATCACGAGTTTTGCGCCATGGTAAGGATCCACGTCAATACCGTTAGCGCGCAAAATCACCACACTCCAAAAGAATGGCAATAAAGTTAGCACACCAAAACCATGACGAAGAAACGATGAGTCTTTCCATACAGGCATAGACTTCGGATAAGTCACTGCCATACCACTTGCGATCACCCACCAAATAGAACCTATCGTTAAAATGGCGTAGTGAGCACTCGATAAGTTATTTAGGCTAAATGCATCAAAAGGGATAAAAGCAAAACTTGCAGCACTTACCACAACCGTTGGAATCAACGCTAAATAACGCGATTTGCTTTCAACAAATTGAGTCCACTCCCAGTAACCCAATAGCGAGATAACCGCTAATGAAAGGATAAACGTAGGAAGTGATAACTCGAAAACTCCTAGAATAACTAGGGGAGCTAAAATCAACGCCGTAATAATTCGTTGTTTCAAACCAAAAAAATCCTTATTAACTGTCCATCAGAGCTTTAATCTGCTCACCGGTGCAGCCAAAACGGCGCTCACGGTTTACAAACCAAGTCACAGCTTCTACTAAGCTGTCTTCATTAAAGTCTGGCCAGAATTGTTCAGTAAAGTACATTTCGGCGTAAGCCAACTGCCAAAGCATGAAGTTACTAATGCGGCATTCACCACTGGTACGGATCAGTAGATCAACTTCTGGAATATCCGCCATCGTCAGGTGCTGTGTAATCATAGCTTCATCAATGTCTTCTACATTAATATCGCCAGACTTTACCTGTTGAGCGATAGAAGTCATCGCTTGCTGAATATCCCACTTACCACCGTAGTTTGCAGCGATATTGATAACCATACCGGTATTAGTACTAGTCAAAGCTTCCGCTTCTTCGATTTTCTTTTGTAGTCGATCATTAAAACGACTTTTATCACCAATAACACGAAGTTGTAGATTATTTTTATGGAGCTTTTTCACTTCACTTGAAAGCACGGAGATAAAGAGTTCCATCAAAATACCCACTTCTTCCTCTGGTCGGCGCCAGTTCTCACTACTGAATGCGAAAAGTGTAACGGCTTTGATGCCGAGTCTGGCAGCAGAAGAGATGGTTTTGCGAACGGCTTGAACACCGTTTTTATGACCAAAGACGCGAGGCTTGCCCTGAGCTTTTGCCCAGCGACCATTACCGTCCATAATGACAGCAATGTGTTTAGGAAGAGAGTCTGTGAACGCTTGAGAATTATGCATAAAAGAGTGAATCAAATTCTAATAGTCGAACAGAGTAGCATAAAAAAACGCTGAACAGTGAGTACAGCGTTTTTCCGGAAAGAAAAGAATATGGAAAATTAAACTTCCATCAACTCTTTTTCTTTAGTTGCTAGAACTTCGTCTACGTTCTTAACCGCAGCGTCAGTTAGCTTTTGAATTTCGTCTTGTGCTTTACGATCTTCATCTTCAGAGATTTCTTTATCTTTAAGAAGTGCTTTTAGATCGCCATTCGCGTCACGACGGATGTTACGGATAGCAACACGGCCACCTTCAGCTTCGCCACGAACGATTTTAACTAGGTCTTTACGACGCTCTTCTGTTAGCGGTGGAAGTGGAACACGGATAACCGTACCCGCAGACATAGGGTTTAGACCTAGGTCAGATGTCATGATCGCTTTTTCAACTAGAGGCGTTAGCGTTTTATCAAACACTGTGATTGCTAGAGTACGTGCGTCTTCAGCAATAACGTTAGCAACTTGAGTCAAAGGCGTTGGTGCACCGTAGTACTCTACTGTAAGGCCAGAAAGTAGGCTTGGGTGTGCACGACCTGTACGAATCTTTTGCAGGCTGTTTCTTAGTGCATCAACACTTTTTTCCATGCGCTCTTGAGCGTCTTTTTTGATTTCGTTAATCACAATTTCACCTTGATTATGTTCTTTCTTCAAGAAAGCTTTTTATTTGGAGTGATAAGGATAAAGCTTACCAGAGTATAGCCCCCAGTAAGCCCGAAAAATTAGTCAGCGTCGCTGATTAATGTACCTTCAGTTTCACCCATAACCACGCGACGTAGTGCGCCTGGCTTATTCATGTTAAATACACGGATTGGCATTTTGTGATCACGTGCTAGCGTAAATGCAGCCAAGTCCATTACTTTAAGCTCTTTCTCAAGAACTGTGTTGTAAGACAAAGTATCATACAGCTCTGCGTCTGGGTTTGCTACTGGGTCAGCAGTAAATACACCATCTACTTTTGTCGCTTTTAGAACTACGTCAGCTTCGATTTCGATACCACGTAGACATGCAGCAGAGTCAGTAGTGAAGAATGGGTTACCAGTACCAGCAGAGAAGATCACAACGCGACCTTGACGTAGTTGGCTGATTGCATCTGCCCAGTTGTAATCGTCACACACACCTTTTAGAGGAATTGCAGACATTACACGTGCGTTTACGTAAGCACGGTGCAGCGCGTCACGCATAGCAAGGCCGTTCATTACTGTTGCAAGCATACCCATGTGGTCACCAACAACGCGGTTCATGCCAGCTTCAGCAAGACCAGCACCACGGAACAAGTTACCGCCACCGATAACAACACCAACTTGAACGCCTAGTTCAACCAATTCTTTTACTTCTTGAGCCATACGATCAAGGATCGTTGGGTCAATACCAAAACCTTCTTCGCCTTGTAGCGCTTCACCGCTAAGTTTTAACAGAATACGTTGATACGCTGGTTTAGGGTTCGTAGTCATGGAGTTTACCTTCCAAAGAGTTGATGATTAACAGTCATGGATAAAAACTGAGTAAGTCAGTTTGCATTCATAACCACTAACGTTGCCTTCAAAAATAGTTCACTATTCATAAAAAGACCGCAGCATTTGCCACGGTCTTTTTTCAAACAATACGCTAAGGATTAACCTTTTTGTACCGCTGCAACTTCGTCAGCGAAGCTCATTTCAGCAGCTTTCTCGATACCTTCACCAACTTCTAGACGTACGAAGTTAGATACTGCAGCGCCTTTTTCTTTAAGGATTTCGCCAACAGTTTTCTTAGGTTCCATGATGAAAGCTTGACCTGTTAGAGAGATTTCGCCCGTGAATTTCTTCATACGGCCGATAACCATTTTCTCAGCGATCTCTTGAGGCTTGCCTTCGTTCATAGCGATTTCAACTTGAACTTCTTTCTCTTTAGCAACTACGTCTGCTGGTACGTCTTCTGGGTTAACAAACTCAGGACGAGAAGCAGCAACGTGCATAGCAACGTGCTTAAGAGTTTCAGCTTCGCCTTCACCAGCTACAACAACACCGATTTTCTCACCGTGACGGTAAGAAGCTAGTGCAGCACCTTCAACGTAAGCTACGCGACGGATGTTGATGTTTTCGCCGATTTTAGCAACTAGAGCAACGCGAGTTTCTTCGAACTGTGCTTGTAGCTCTTCTACAGAAGCTTTAGAAGCTACTGCTGCAGCTGCAACTTCTTCTGCAAACGCAGTGAAGCTAGCATCTTTTGCTACGAAGTCAGTTTGGCAGTTAACTTCAAGAAGAACAGCTACACCGTTCTCTTCTTTGATGATGATTGCGCCTTCAGCAGCAACGTTACCAGCTTTCTTAGCTGCTTTCGCTGCGCCAGATTTACGCATGTTTTCAATTGCTAGTTCGATGTCAGCGTTTGCTTCTACAAGCGCTTTCTTACATTCCATCATGCCAGCGCCAGTGCGCTCGCGAAGTTCTTTAACTAGAGCAGCAGTTACAGTTGCCATTCTCTATTCCTCGGTTGATTCGAAAATAAGGTAAAAATCAGGGGCCAAAATGAGGCCCCCGATCTAACTATAACTTAGCTTACATTTAATAAAGATTTCAAAATCTATATTAGCTAAGCCAAGCGTGATTCAGAGCCGCTATTATTCAGCTTCTACAAAACCATCTTTTTCAGCAGCTACAGCAGCAACGTCTTTGTTACGACCTTCTTTAACCGCGTCTGCAGCAGCGTTTAGGTAAAGCTGTACTGCACGGATTGCATCGTCGTTACCTGGGATAACGAAGTCAACGCCGTCTGGGTTAGAGTTAGTATCAACTACAGCGTAAACTGGGATACCTAGGTTGTTTGCTTCTTTAACTGCGATGTGTTCGTGATCAGCATCGATTACGAATAGAGCGTCTGGTAGGCCGCCCATGTTCTTGATACCACCAAGAGACTTCTCTAGCTTCTCCATTTCACGAGTGCGCATTAGAGCTTCTTTCTTAGTTAGCTTGTCGAAAGTACCGTCTTGAGCTTGCGCTTCAAGTTCTTTCAGACGCTTGATAGACTGACGAACAGTTTTGTAGTTCGTTAGCATACCGCCTAACCAGCGGTTGTTAACGTAGAACTGGTTGCTGTTTACAGCAGCTTCTTTAACAGCTTCAGATGCAGCGCGCTTAGTACCAACGAAAAGAACTTTACCTTTCTTCTCACCAACTTTAGCGATTTCTGCTAGAGCTTCGTTGAACATTGGTACAGTTTTTTCTAGGTTGATGATATGTACTTTGTTACGAGCACCAAAGATGAATGGCTTCATTTTTGGGTTCCAGTAACGAGTTTGGTGACCGAAGTGAACACCAGCTTTAAGCATATCGCGCATTGATACAGTTGCCATTTTAAAATCCTCTATGGGGTTAGGCCTCCACATCCCCCATGAATCCGACCCCTAACAACTAACCACTTTTCAGCCGTTATCTGTGTTGTTGAAGCACCCCGGAACATGTGACGGAATGTGTGTGATTTAAAGATATAAGTTAGTGGATACCAAAGCCTGTTTCGCCAGTTGGAGAAAACAGTCCTGATGTCCGGCGCGCTTTATACCATATTTTGTCTATCTATGGCTAGAAAAAAATCGAAAAATGGCGACTGCTATACTGATCTCTAAAGGTAAATTTCCTCTATAAAATAGTGTCTATATCAAGCGGCTTCTGCATCTGTTAGCCGAACATTATTTAATCACGCTAACAGTATCCTCCAGTATTGTACGGACATGGTAATGTTGCGCTAAATTGCTGCACTGATAGAATAGCCCCAATATGCACACTTAGGTGCTACCAAATTAAGAGATATGCAATGGCTGTAAAAATTAAAACTGCTGAAGAAATTGAAAAAATGCGCGTCGCCGGCAAACTGGCTGCTGAAATTCTAGAGATGATCGAACCTCACATCCAAGTAGGTACGACGACAGAAGAGCTAAACCAAATCTGTCATGACTACGCTCTAGAAAGAGGCGCATACTCAGCACCACTTGATTACCACGGTTTCCCTAAGTCTATCTGTACGTCTATCAACCACATCGTGTGTCACGGTATTCCGGCATCACAAGACGAAACTGGTAGCACAGGTCAATTTAAGCCTGCTGTACTTAAAGATGGCGACATCCTTAACGTAGATATCACGGTGATCATCCCTGACGACGAAAATGCAGATCTAAGCACTCGTCCTCAAGGCTACCACGGTGACACGTCTAAGATGTTCCTTGTGGGTGAAGTTTCACCAGCAAACAAGCGTCTATGTATGGTTGCTCAAGAAGCACTTTACGAAGGTATGCGCCAAGTTAAGCCAGGCGTTCAACTTGGCCAAATCGGTACCGCTATCGAGAAGTACATCAAAACAAACAACAAGAACAACCCACGTGCGAAGTTCTCTATTGTTAAAGATTACTGTGGCCACGGTATCGGTTCTGAGTTCCACGAAGATCCACAAGTCGTACACTACAAAAACAACGATCGCACAGTACTGAAAGCGGGTATGTGTTTCACTATCGAGCCAATGATCAACGCAGGCAAGTTTGGCTGCCGTCTTGATGATCAAGATAGTTGGACAGTGTACACAGCAGACAGCAAGAACTCGGCTCAATGGGAGCACACACTGGTCGTAACTGATACAGGTTGTGAAGTTCTAACACTGCGTAGCGATGATACTATTCCACGTATTATGAAAAACGCTTAGTTCACTGAGCTAAACGCATCAAACCTTTAAAAATATCCTCGCATTGTCGAGGATATTTTTTTATCCGCTCAATTTCGATTTTCCACCAGCTTCTGGTAGATTGTTTAATATTCTCATTTGCTTGCACGGATAGCAGACTATGCCTTATCAATGCCCTCTTACGTTCAATGACGAACAAATTGAAATCTGCGAATTAAAAAATCAGCTCGAGATCTTCACGCAGTACCAAAAAAATGAATTTCTAAACCATCATCCTGTCACGGACTTGGTATTGCTCCGCTCTGAATACATGGACTTGTTGCTCAGACGATTATGGGAGCACTTTGGTTTTAGTAACCTGCCTCATATCTCGTTGGTTGCTGTGGGTGGCTATGGTCGTGGTGAATTACACCCGCTTTCGGACATTGATATCTTAATCGTATCTCAAAAAACACTACCACCAGCCCTCGGTGAAAAAGTCAGTCAGTTCATTACCTTACTGTGGGATTTAAGGCTCGAAGTTGGCCACGCTGTGCGTACCATTGCAGAATGTATTGATATTGGTATCGATGATCTGACCGTCGCAACCAACCTTCAAGAATCACGCTTACTGTGTGGCAGTGAAGATACCTTTCAAGAACTAAAGCTGAAGATTCATTCCGATTCATTTTGGCCTAGTGAGACCTTCTACAAGGCAAAGATTCAAGAACAGAGAGAGCGTCATGCGCGCTATCACGATACCACTTACAACCTTGAACCCGACATCAAATCGACGCCAGGCGGGCTCAGAGACATCCATACTCTGAGCTGGGTTGCACGCCGCCACTTCGGTGCAACCTCTTTACTTGAAATGAGCAAGTACGGCTTCCTTACTGATGCTGAGTATCGTGAGCTTGTGGAATGCCAAGACTTCTTGTGGCGCGTTCGCTTCGCACTGCATATTGAGCTGCGTCGCTACGACAATCGCCTGACGTTTGCCCATCAAGCACAAGTCGCTGAACACCTTGGCTACACAGGCGAAGGTAACCGTGGCGTCGAGATGATGATGAAGGAGTTTTATCGAACCCTTCGCCGCGTAGCAGAGCTCAACAAGATGCTGCTCAAGCTATTCGACCAAGCAATCATTAATGGTGGTGAGACAGAAGAAGCTGAAATTCTCGATAATGACTTCCAACGCCGAGGCTCATTGATAGAAGCGCGCAAGCCTGCCCTATTCCAGGCGAGGCCGGAAACCATTCTCGATATGTTTATCCATATCGCCAATGACTCATCCATCGAAGGCGTTAGCCCTCCAACATTACGACAACTGCGTACGGCACGTCGCAGGCTTAACCGCTTCCTGCATACTATCCCAGAAGCGCGTGAGAAGTTTATGACTCTGGTTCGCCACCCCAATGCATTGCACAAAGCGTTTAGCTTGATGCACAAATTGGGCGTGCTCTCAGCGTATCTACCGCAGTGGAGCCAGATCGTCGGCCAGATGCAATTCGACCTGTTCCATGTTTATACCGTGGATGAGCACAGCATTCGACTGCTCAAACACATCAACCGCTTTAGTCAAATTGAAAACCACGACAAGCACCCTATCTGTTGTGAAGTCTACCCACGAGTGCAAAAGAAAGAGCTGTTGATCCTAGCGGCAATCTTCCACGATATCGGTAAAGGCCGTGGCGGTGACCACTCAGAGATTGGGGCGGTCGAAGCGTACTCTTTCTGTATTGAGCATGGCCTATCAAAGCCCGAAGCCAAGCAAGTAGCGTGGCTAGTACAAAACCACTTGTTGATGTCTGTTACCGCTCAACGTCGTGATATCTACGACCCAGATGTAATAACTGAATTCGCCAAAAAGGTACGTGACGAAGAATCACTCGAGCTGCTGGTTTGCCTAACCGTCGCCGACATCTGTGCAACCAATCCCGAGCTATGGAACAGTTGGAAACGCACCCTGCTCGCAGAGTTATTCCACTCCACGCAGCGTGCACTTCGTCGCGGCTTAGAGAACCCGGTCGACGTTCGAGACCGTATTCGTCACAACCAACAAATGGCATCCGCGCTGCTGCGTAAAGAAGGCTTCACCGCTCGTGAGATTGAAGTGTTGTGGCAACGCTTTAAAGCCGATTACTTCTTACGTCACACACATAAACAAATCGCTTGGCACTGTGAGCACTTACTTCGCCTAGAAGACCCAAGCCAACCGTTAGTATTGATCAGTAAGAAAGCGACACGTGGTGGTACTGAGGTGTTCGTTTACTGTAAAGACCAAGCGGCACTGTTTGCTACCGTGGTTGCCGAGCTCGACAGGCGTAACTTCAACGTTCATGACGCTCAGGTTATGGCGAGCAAAGATGGCCATGTTCTGGATACCTTTATCGTACTGGATCAGCATGGTAATGCGATTGACGAAGCGAGACACAAGGCCGTAGCAAAGCATCTGACCCATGTTTTGGCTGATGGTCGTCCAACGAAGATTAAGACACGTCGCACACCACGCAACTTACAGCACTTTAAGGTCAAGACTCTGGTTGAGTTCCTACCAACCAAGAGTAAAAAACGCACCTTAATGGAGCTAAGAGCGCTCGATACACCGGGGCTGCTGGCTCAAGTTGGTGCAACCTTCGCGGAGTTAGGCATTAATCTCCATGGTGCCAAAATTACCACCATCGGCGAACGTGCAGAGGATTTGTTTATTCTGACCAGTGACACAGGTGGGCGACTTTCTGAAGAGCAAGAACAAGCCCTCAGAGAGAGGCTAACCGAGCATGTTTCGGAGCTTGCGCCTTAGAACACAAATGAAGTACAACTCGCTGGTTTAATAACCAAATAAGTGTGGGCAAAGATAGAGAGCGATCTTGCCCACAACTTACAATCAATTCCCAGATATCAACTATCTAGCTCGTCGTTAGGCTGCTACATTGATTAAGTCAATTACATAAAAGTATTACATTCATAAACTAGAGGTCGCTTATGTATCCAAACCTCACTGGCTTAGGTATCCACGAACCTAAACAGATTGAACGTTACTCCCTTCGCCAAGAAGCACACAAAGATATCCTGAAGATTTATTTTCGTAAGCAGAAAGGCGAGTTGTTCGCGAAAAGCGTTAAGTTTAAGTACCCACGACAAGTAAAAAGTGTGCTTGTTAGCGGTGGCAATAATCAATACAAAGAAGTGACTGAGATTAACCGCAACCTCACGCTTGTGATTGATGAGCTTAATAAGATCACCAAACCTACGCCAACCACTGAGATGGATGTAAAACAGAAGATCCTGACCGACTTACGTCATTTAGAGAAGGTTGTGTCCAGCAAGATCGCTGAGATCGAAGCGGATCTAGAAAAACTAAAATGATCCCGAGACAAGACAACTAATGACTATCGTTGGTTGACCGGCTCAGATTATACAGACACTAAAAGGGCTGATATCACTATCAGCCCTTTGTTTTATCGAACTTTTATTTAGACGACCGTGCTTGCGTATCGACTAAATTTGTATCCCATTCAAAGGCTTCAAATAACTGTAGCCAAGTTTCATCGAGGCTTGCCTTCATCACTAATTCTTTTTTAGTGAAAGGGTGAATAAAGCGCAACTCTGAAGCGTGCAGTAACAAACGGCGTGAATCCAAGTTTTCACGGAACAGGCGGTTATGCTTACCATCACCATGAGAAGTATCACCAACAATAGGGTGTCTTAGGTGGGCCATATGGCGGCGCAGTTGATGTTTACGGCCCGTCTTTGGCAGCATCTCAACTAAGCAATAACGGCTAGTTGGAAAACGCCCGGTAGAGTAAGGTACTTCCACTTTGGCTAATGGCTCATATGCGGTCACAGCCTCTTGTGCTTCCTTGTCTTCTTTTGCAAACTTATCCGCAATCTTATCTAGCTCGACCTTAAGCGCGTAATCAAGCGTGTCGCCCTCTTCAATCCAGCCACGAACAATTGCATGATAAGTCTTTTGCATTTCATGGTTAGCAAACATCGGCATCACCTCAGAAGCAACTTCACTTGAGAGTGCAAATACCAATACACCAGACGTTGGGCGGTCTAAGCGATGCAGAGGGAATACGTGCTGGCCAATTTGGTCACGCAAAGTCTGCATCACAAATTGAGTCTCATGTTTATCTAGCCATGAGCGGTGAACCAACATGCCCGCGGGCTTATTTACCGCGACAAAGTACTCATCTTGATAAATGATCTCTAACATTAAGCACATACCTCATCAATGCTTTGAATCGTCACTAGCAGCTCAGCTTTGTCCGCCTCATTTTTCCACACTTCACCGAAATACGGATGAATAGCAAACCCTTTAGGTAAAGGCATTTGCGCATCAATCATCGCATTGATCTTTACGATAAAGATCCACTGTAACCACTCTTCGGGTTGCAGTGAATCGATAGCAAAAGGTTCAACGCTCGCCAGAGCTTCATCCGACGGTGCAACACTACTCCACAGAGAGCATTGGCGCATTTGTTGTTCTAATTGTTGAAGTAATGGAGGTAACTTTGTGGCAGCAGTCATTTTTCACCAAGTTATTTATCTAGTGACCTTGAAATTGGGGCATAGAGTACCATCTATTGAGGAAAGAAAGTTAGGAGCTTATTACTATGGAAACCATTCACACGCTCACTCAGTTATTGAAGAATAGCGGTTGCCAATATGATATCTACGATCTCGGTCGTCGTATCCAAAAAATAGACAACACCTTATTCTCAGATGTTGAGCAAGGGAAACAGCCATACCCATTTCCACTTCAGAAACAAGCTCACTTAGCGATCAGCTACTGGAATGAACAGAAGCAACCATGGATTTGGTTCTTAAAATTCAAGTTGGATGAAAGAGGCCTACTTAACCAAGCCGATGTAGGTAACTTTTTGAAGTTCGTCTTAGAAGCAATGGGCACGCGTTTAAGTGGTGAGATCAGCGAAGAGCAACAAGAGAAGCTGTCAAACAACCCATACACCTTCAAGCCTTCTGAAGACAAAATGGCGGTATTCCATAGCCAAGTAAGAGCAGAGTTAGACCTTGCTACTAGCCAATACTATGAACATGCTCAGCACTACTTCACCGGCGAGTTAGGTTGGGACAATTGGCAGACTGTTGGCCTTCAAGGCATCACTGATATGTGTGCCCGTCTCGGCAGCCAACAAAACGGTGTCGCGATTCGTAAAGCCTTCAAGAAACTTCCTTCTGAGCCGCTTTACGCAACATTAGGCGCGCTTGAGCACACGCAAATTAATGACAAGCTAGCCCAACGTTTACAAGAGATGGCAGAGAACGAGATCAACAGCGATGAACCAGACCTGTTCTTATTGTCTGCGCTAGTGCGTGCCCTATCGGGTGCAGAGCCAAGCATCACCAATGCTGTGATTAACCAAGTTCTGGCGAGCCCACGTTTAAGTCACCAAGAAGTATTGATTGGTTTAGCAGGCCGAAGCTGGCACGCTCTGCAAGATCCAGCAATTGCTGAACAATTATTGCTGCGCCTCGCACAAACGGGCAATCAAAACCTATTCAACCAGCTATTTGCTGATCTGGTGATGATTCCAGCTCTGAGAATGGTATTTTTACCTCTATTGAACTCAAACCCATCGCCAGAATTGGCGAATGCACTGATCGAGTTACAGCAAGCAACTAAATCTCAGTAATACTTTAGCAACTAGCTGATAAGCCTCAACAAAGCAGCTTATAGCTAAGGTTAAATAGGAAGAAAAAGTAAAAGGAAGTATGGATTAAATGATAGATAACTTATTGGCTATTTTGTTTCTGTGCTTCTTTTGCTTTCTGTTTTGGCAGCAGCGCAGGCAATCTGAGCTTGCGAAAGCTGCCATTGCGAGAAAGTGTAAAGAGCTCGACTTGCAGCTGTTAAGTGTTGCTTTTAGTGGTCATAAACTGAAGATGCGCCATGAACTCACGACCATTTGGCGCTGGCACACCATTTACCAATTTGAGTTTTCAGCGTTAGGGGATGACTGTTACAAAGGGAAACTAACCATGGTAGGTTTCCGTTCTATGCGGTTTGAGCTACAGCCTCATAGAATGTAACGTCGCAATAAGCGGTGTATCGATATTCATGATAGGGGCCAAACTGATCTTGTTTGGTCTCTTTAAATACAAAGCCGAGTTTTTCTAAAAGCTTGATCGATGGATTATGACCGACATTAACGGTCGCGAAAACATTGGTTAAACGCTCTTCAAAGCACACCAAATTAAAGAAAGGTTTCAGTACCTCACTCGCAAAACCTTGATTCCAGTATTCTTTATCCAAGATAAAGCCCAACTCGTGCTTACCTTCTTCTGATGAGATAAAAACATGCCCAAGATATTCACGGGTTTGGTTATGGATAATTGCACGGCAAAAGCCGACGTTGTCTTGCAGTATCTCTTGAAATAGTTGCTTCGCAGAAGCGATAGAATGCGGCCCATTCATCTCTGCTCGATTAATCGGGCAGCAATTGAGCTTAATGAAGTCATGCTGTAGCTGTTCGGTATAAGGTACTAACAGCGTTCTTGAGGTTGCTATCGTCATAAAACACTCCTTGTGTTGACCGTTAGCAGAAAAGCAGATGTATTGCTCCTAAATAAAGAGCCTCTAGATGGGTGAAATGTCCAGATAAAGAAAAGCCCCGACACCGAAGTGTCAGGGCTAGGGTCTTACTCGCAGCAGTCCGGCTACTAATTAATGCTCCATGCATCATCCATAATAGTGGCTGTAATCCTTCAGCTCTTTCCTTTACTTCGCCGTCCTAGCGGTGTCCAATCATCCTGAAAGCTAACAATCCTAGTTAGCGCACATCACTTGTTCCGTGAGCGGTGTCCTTTACATCATCCTGATGCTAATCCAACCCTTTATCCTAAAGGTGTCCATTGTCATTCCGTTGCAGCTAACTTCCTGTTAACTGACTGTGTCCCTACAATGTCCTTGCGCTCCATGCTTGATCACTCAATCCTAAGTAACCAAATCTTCGTCCTGAAGATAACCAATTCCTTGGTGCTTTCCTGTTCCGTGTCAGAATCCTTCCGACAAGGTTTAATTTACGCGATTTAGGATTTCGGACAATAGATTTGCATCACATTTTGAATTCAACCAAGTTGTTAATTATATAAAACAATTAAAATTCAAAAACTTAACCATATGCACATCAATCTCTCTAGAGAAGTATTCGCGTTATCTCACAGCGTTTGTAAGAGATCTCTCACACGCTATAGGATGTTTTATGATTCGCTATCAGTCACCGGAGCGAGTAAAATAACCAAAGACTAAAAATGGAGGTCAACATGCTGACAAAAGATGTTTCTGAAGAGTTGAAATCCGTGCTTGAAGGACTGCAAGCACAAGGCAAAGAGCCAACCGTTGCGCTAGTAAAAGCTCGTATGAGTACATCAGTTCCCATGCCTGCCTTAATCACGACCATTAAAAGCTGGAAAAACGCGAACCGTGTTCCTAAAGTCGAAGTGGCAACACAACAAGAGCCAGAACTTGATCGCATTGGTCAACTAGAAAAACAAATCCTGGAACTTACAGCTCGCGTCGCCACGCTAGAAGCTCAGTTAACAAATAAATAGATCGACAGTTAAATAAGCTAACAGAGAAATAGAACACTATGAAGATATGGGTTGATGCGGACGCTTGTCCTAAGGTTATCCGAGAAACCATCGTACGCGCAGCTGAGCGAACCGGTGTTGAATGCACCTTCATCGCGAATCACGTTGTCCCTGTACCGAAGCGAAACAACATTCACTCTATTCAAGTGCCAAGCGGATTCGATATCGCCGACAATGAAATAGTAAAACGCACAGAGAAAGGCGATCTCGTGATTACTTCAGACATTCCTCTGGCTGACGAAGTGATCACTAAAGGCGCATTAGCTCTGAGCTCTCGTGGGGAGCTGTATACTAAAGAGACCATCAAAGCGCGCCTCAACATTCGTGACTTTATGGAAACCATGCGCTCAAGTGGCATCCAGACTGGTGGCCCAAGCACGCTTTCTCAAACCGACCGTCGTGAATTCGCCAACCACCTTGATCGACTATTAGCGAAGCGTTAATCCTTCCTTTTACCTCAAAGAGCTCCGAAAGAGCCTCTTTTGAATAACAGTAAGCACTGTGAAATTTTAATCGACCGACTCCGTTCTTGATATTTATTACAATAACGGAGTATTGATTATGGTTCGTCGTATCGCTTTGGCGTTGTCCGTCACTTTAGGAAGCACTCAACTGTCCTTCGCCAATCAAGAATATGGCATCGTTGGCGGTAGCCTCACCTACGGTGAGAGTGTTTTTTCTACCAAGAGTGCCCCTCAACTTGGTGCGACATCCAACCTCTTCTATTCTGGTCCTAAAGGCTTTATTGATGGCAGTTTAGCAAACTGGCAACTGCTACCTTTTGTCGGGCTATCTGGAAACTGGCGTTTCGCTGAAGTGTCAGACACCTTCGTTGACCTGCCCAATGGCATTCAAAACAGAGATGGCAATGGCGAGCTCGGGATAACACTGGGGACCGTAGGCGCTAGGCTCACCTACTTACATGACGTAACCTCAGAGCATAACGGCTACGAAGTTCAGCTCCACTTAGGCAGAACATTGGAAACGTGGACACAGCCGTTAACCTTTACCCCCTACCTCGAAGTCGATTATCGTGACAAAAAACTCTCTAATCACCTCTACAGCATTGCTAACCGCGAGTCTTCTGCTTCAGGGCTAAATCAGTTCGATGCAGGCGCTACCTTTGTTTATCAAGCTGGGCTCATTGGGCTCTATGAATTTACACCACGATGGATTGCTATTAGCAAAATGGAATTGACTCATCACGACTCGAACAGCCCTCTCATCCAAAGGGATGTAGGGTGGTCGCTGGAGGTTGGGTTAACCTACCGTTTTGCGGGCTTGTAACCGCTATCTTCCAATAAAGAAAAAGCCCGCACAATGTGCAGGCTTTCGGTGTAATCATAAAACAATGATTAGATTCTATGGCGTGTAGTACGTTGCTGCACCTGGGCCAACTGGTAGACCAAATACGAATACCCACACGTAGAACATTAAGCTCCAACCCACCAAGAATACGATTGAGTATGGAAGCATAGTCGCAATCAGAGTACCGATACCTAGGTTCTTCATGTAACGAGTCGCTACAGCAAGGATAAGACCGAAGTAGCTCATCATTGGCGTAATGATGTTCGTTGTTGAGTCACCGATACGGTAAGCCGCTTGAATCGTTTCTGGTGCGTAACCAACAAGCATCAGCATTGGAACAAAGATAGGTGCTGTTACTGCCCACTGAGCAGAAGCAGAACCGATCATCAGGTTAATGAAGCCACACATTAGGATAAATGCGAAGAACAACATTGGACCTGTTAGGCCGATGTCTTGTAGGAAGCTTGCGCCCGCTACTGCGAATACTTGACCGAAGTTAGTCCACTTGAAGAAAGCAACAAACTGAGCAGCGAAGAATACAAGTACGATGTACATGCCCATAGAAGACATAGACTTAGACATTGCATCGATAACGTCGCGGTCAGTTTTCATTGTGCCGGTAACTTTACCGTAAACGAAACCAGGAACTGCGAAGAATACGAAGATGAACGCTACAATACTTTTCAGGAATGGAGAACCAGAAACCGTACCAGCTGCAGAACGCAGAACACCGTCTTCAGGAACAATTGTCCAAGCAAGAAGAGCTGATACTGCTAGAACTGCGATACCAGCTAGCTTAAGACCTTTCTTCTCCACATCTGTTAGCTTGCCCATTGTATCGTTTGATAAATCTTCAGACGCTTCTTCGTCGTTGTATTTACCCAGTTTTGGTTCAACAATCTTCTCCGTTACGAATGCACCCGTAATTGCGATGAAGAAAGTAGAAACAAACATGAAGTACCAGTTTGATTCAGGACCAACGCTGTAAGTCGGGTCGATCATTTGTGCAGCTGTTTCTGTAATACCAGAAAGCAGTGGGTCAACCGTACCGATTAGAAGGTTTGCAGAATAACCACCAGATACACCCGCGAATGCTGCCGCTAGACCAGCAAGAGGGTGACGACCTAAAGAGTGGAAAAGCATTGCCGCAAGTGGAATCAGTACCACGTAACCTAGCTCAGAAGCCGTGTTAGAAATGATACCTGCAAATACCACAGTTACAGTAACCATGCGCTTAGATGCGCCCATTACCATGCCACGCATCGCAGCAGATAGTAGACCTGAGTGCTCAGCAATCGCTACACCTAGCATTGCAACTAGCACAGTACCTAATGGCGCAAAGCCAACAAAGTTTTTAACCAAATTAGTTACGATAAGTTGTAAGCCTTCAGCATTAAGTAAGCTTACAACGTGGATCATGCCGTCAGCAGCACGACCAGGAGCACCTTCTGGACGAGGGTCCATAACAGACACTTCAAAGTACCCTGCGATACCAGAAGTCACTAAGATTGCGACACAGAAGATTGCGAAAAGAGTGATCGGGTGGGGTAATAGATTCCCCAAATACTCAACACCATCGAGAAAACGGGTAAAAATAGGTTTCTTTGGCGAGTTGTTTTTTATTGAAGCTGATGAACTCATCAGTTCCCTCCTTGTAGTGATTCCTATGCAATTGTGACAAAAATGTTCAAATTGCAGGCGAAGGGTACGCGACAAAATTATCAATTAGAAATTCAAAATGTTACAAAATGTGTAACAAACGATGATATTTAACTCTATTTGAACAATTAATTAGCAAATAAAACCACAATAAACACAAAAACTAGCTTTATAGTTCACAATCATACATTCACTATTAATATAACTTACGATATAACCTCTTGATTAGTTTAAAAATAAAGTTCATCGTACGATAAACAATCACTCGGTATTTAATCAACTTGCATATGAAGGAAAAGAGAAACCGTTAAATGAATAAAGTTTGACTTTCCCCTCGTTTTTTACAGGTATGTCACAACACATTGACTGTTTATTTTTGAACCGCTTTGAACCTCGGGTTGGTTTTGCAGATCACATAAAGGCGCCCTCTGCGCTTTACGATTTGACAATCTGGGTGACGGCTCTTTGCGCTTTTTAGTGATTTCACAACCTTCATCTATTTAGCTCCCTTACCCAATTGACCAAAGCGGCGAGTAAAGTTCGCCACACGACCTTCTTTATGTAGCACTCTCTGTTTTCCGGTATAGAAAGGATGAGACTTTGAAGACACTTCGATAGTGAAGTAAGGGTAAGTATTGCCATCTTCCCATTCGATCGTACGGTCCGTTTTCAAGGTTGAACCTATCAAGAAGTATTCATCAACACTGGTGTCATGAAAAACCACAGTGCGGTAATCAGGATGGATATTTGGTTTCATCTGTTTTCCCCTAAATTATTATTTGATACGTTATAACATTGCAAATGATAATTATTATCAAAAGAAAAACAAGTCGTTTTATGATATTTTCCGACCATAAATCGTAATTAGAGACCTTCTACCTATGTACTCCATTGAGCCTATTGGCTTTATAGAATCTCCCTATAAAGAGAAGTTCGCGGTACCAAGGCAGCCTAGGTTGGTGCCAACATCAACCTCTAAAGTAAAGCTTGTTGACGCGGCAAACTGCCTAGAGTCGGTTCGCAACATCGAACAATTCAGCCATGTGTGGCTCTTATTTCTATTCGACAAAAACCTTGAAGCGGGCTGGAAGCCGACGGTGAGGCCGCCTCGACTGGGTGGTAATGAACGCATTGGAGTTTTTGCATCTCGTGCCACATTCAGACCCAACGGAATTGGCATGTCAGCGGTGGAGTTAAAAGGTGTATCTCAAGAAAAGGGGCAAACTTGGCTAGACCTTGGCAGTGTCGATTTAGTCGACGGGACACCAATTATCGACATCAAGCCTTACATCCCTTACTCCGATTCCATTCCGGATGCACTGGGAGGGTTTGCCGCCGAAGAGCCAGAGGTGTTAGAGGTTAACTTTTCCCAACAAGCACAAAGCAAGCTGGCACAGCATCCGCAAGCGCGGCATATTATTCAGGTGATCAAAGAGGTATTAGGCCAAGATCCTCGTCCTGCCTACAAGAAGGGCAAGCCAGACAACAAGGAATATGCGGTAAATTTGTTCGATCTTAACGTGAAATTCGTTGTTGAGGCGTTTTTCATCAATGTAACTGACATTGAACGCTTTTGAGATCCCAAATAGGCTGATATTATATGCGGCTATATCGGATTTGCTGCCGCCAATTGCTGCAGTGAATTTACTTTTATTAATGATGAAACGGATACCATAGAATGCGTACCAGTAACTATCTTCTTTCTACTCTGAAAGAGACTCCAAACGACGCAGAAGTTATCAGCCACCAGCTGATGCTACGTGCAGGTATGATCCGTAAGCTAGCTTCAGGTTTATACACTTGGCTACCTACCGGTCTGCGTGTACTGCGTAAAGTCGAAAACATCGTTCGCCAAGAGATCGATAATGCAGGTGCAGTTGAGACTTTAATGCCCGTAGTGCAGCCGTTTGAGCTATGGGAAGAGACTGGTCGTAGCGAAAAAATGGGCCCAGAACTACTGCGCTTTACTGACCGCCATTCTCGTCCGTTTGTTCTTAGCCCAACAGCTGAAGAAGTAATCACGAGCCTAGTTCGTAACGAAGTTAACTCGTACAAACAACTGCCGCTAAACCTATACCAGATTCAAACGAAATTCCGTGATGAGCGTCGTCCACGTTTCGGCGTGATGCGTGCTCGTGAATTCTCGATGATGGATGCGTACAGCTTCGACATCGACAAAGAAGGCCTAGAAAAGTCTTACCAAGCGATGCACGATGCTTACTGTAATGCATTCGACCGCATGGGTCTTGAGTATCGTCCAGTACTAGCAGACTCAGGCGCTATCGGTGGTAGTGGTTCTCAAGAGTTCCACGTACTCGCTGAAAGCGGCGAAGACCTAATCGCATTCTCTACAGAATCTGATTACGCAGCAAACATCGAGAAAGCTGAAGCACTTGCTCCAACTGAAGAAGCTGCTGCACCAACTCAAGAGATGGAACTGGTTGATACACCAAACGCGAAAACTATCGCAGAATTGGTAGAGCAACACGGTCTAGCAATCGAGAAAACAGTTAAGACTCTATTCGTTAAAGCTTCTGATGAAGTAGATGCCGACATCATTGCTCTAATCATCCGTGGCGACCACGAACTGAACGAAGTGAAAGCGGAAAACCTTCCACAAGTTGCTTCTCCACTAGAGATGGCTTCTGAAGAAGAAATTCGTGCACTCGTTGGCGCTGGTCCAGGTTCACTTGGTCCTGTAGGCCTAGAGCTACCATTCATCGTTGACCGCTCTGTTGCTGTAATGAGCGACTTTGGCGCTGGTGCAAACGTAGATGGTAAGCACTACTTCGGTATCAACTGGGGTCGTGACGTTGAGCTTGCTCAAGTAGAAGACCTACGTAACGTAATCGAAGGCGACCTAAGCCCATGTGGTAAAGGTACACTTCAGCTTAAACGTGGTATCGAAGTTGGTCATATCTTCCAACTAGGTAACGTTTATTCACAAGCGATGAACTGTGGCGTGCTTGGTCCTGACGGTAAGAACGTTATCCTTGAGATGGGTTGTTACGGTATCGGTGTATCACGTGTTGTTGCTTCTGCAATCGAGCAGAACCATGACAAATACGGCATCATCTGGCCGGATGCACTAGCACCTTTCCAAGTTGCTATCGTTCCTATGAACATGCACAAGTCTGAAGAAGTTAAAGAAGCGGCTGAGAAGCTATATGCTGAACTAACAGCTATGGGTATCGAAGTACTATTCGATGACCGTAAAGAGCGTCCAGGCGTAATGTTCTCTGACATCGAGCTAATTGGTATCCCTCACACTATCGTGATCGGCGACCGCTCAATGAAAGAAGGTAACTTCGAGTACAAGAACCGTCGTGCTGGTACTAAAGAAGCTGTTGCTATCGATTCAATCGTTGAACACGTTACTTCTCAATTTGCTAAATAAGCAAACTCAGCAAAGTAAGTGATCTTGCAAAGCAAATAATAGAAGGCTGCCATCTGGCGGCCTTTTTTATTTCCCCTCTTCACCTTCACTCACTCTCTCATTTCTCGATAAAGTAAATAACGTAAGTTAATCCCCGGTTCATCTTTAAATACGTATATTGGATTCATCAACTCATTAGACGCGTTTACCATTGGAGGTATCGATGGATCTTAAAAGCCTACTTAACCAAGCACTTAAGTCAGACCTTGTTAAACAAGGCACTCAGAAACTCTCACAAAGCTCATCTGGCCTAAGCGGTCTTGCACAAGGCAGTAAAGGCAGCAGCAAAAGTACACTTGGTGCATTAGGTGCAGGAGCAGTTGGTGGCGGGTTGCTAGGAGCTCTCATGGGCTCAAAGAAAACCAAGAAGATTGGCAAGAAGGCCGTGGGTATTGGTGGAGCAGCTGCGCTTGGTGCATTGGCATACAAGGTATATAACGATTACCAAGCCAAACAAGGCACACCAGACTCATCTCCACAAGCCACCTTTGATGAGCAAGATGCTTGTCATAATCTACTTATTCTAAGATCTATGATTGCGGCTTCTAAAGCGGACGGTCATGTCGATGAGCAAGAGATGGCTAAAATTGAACAAGCCGTCGAAAACATGGGCGCAGATTATCAGCTGACTAAGTTAGTGTCTGAAGAGTTGCACAAACCGCTCGATCCGAGCGAAATTGCTCAACTCGCAAGCTCACCGCAACAAGCCAGTGAGATCTACTTAGCCTCTTTGATCGTGGCTGACGAGCAGAACTTCATGGAAAAGGCTTACTTGAAAGAATTAGCGAAGCAACTCAACCTTGCAGATGAAGTGAAATTCCAGCTGGAGCAGCAAGTCGCGGGCTAGTCGACCAATCATTGGTTAACTGGTCACCTAATAAAGTGACAAACTGAAGCGCAATAAAATGAGATATTGAGCAAGAACAAACTAACTCTGATCTTCGTCAGATCCGCTTTGTTTTTGCTTATCTCTATGTGTATATTGAGAGCAGTTATCATTTGGTTAGGTATAAAAATGAAAGTATACGATTGTTGTGATTTGGTACGTGAACTGTACTCTCAAATTGGTAGTGGCGACCAAGGCTACATCCCTCAAGCGATCACCTGCGCAGTAAAAACATTAAACGACCTTGCAGCAGATGAATCTCTTCCTAAAGAAGCTCGCGAACGTGCGGCATTTGCAGCTGCTAACCTACTCATTTCAGATTTCGAGGACTAATTATGAACCTCGCTAATTTTGAAAAGATGGATCCTGTTATGTTGATGAGCATCGTCAACATGAAGCTACGTGACGATTTCGGCGGAGACTTGGACCGAGTGGTTAACTTCTACGAAATCGACAAAGCAGCCTTAATCGCTAAGCTCGAATCTGCTGGTTTTGAATACCTGCCAGAAGCAAAACAGTTTAGATAATGATGTAAACTCAGCTTTATAGACAAAGGCCAACTCAATGTTGGTCTTTTTTATAGGTGTAGCATTTCAATCAAAACATCCTGCAGAATATAAATTATCTCCTCCTTACTCCCTTTTTATATCTTAGACTCTAAGAACGCGCCTTGAATCGTAGCGTGTAGTTGTATAGGCTACCTCAAATAGCATATAAAAACTCATCAACCAACTTGATGATAGCGAAGGATTAACAATGAAAAGACTCGGACTTTTGGCAGTGTTCGCTGCAACGCTTACTGCAGGTTGCGCTTCAAATACTCAGCAAGACAATTTTCGTGAAGCCTCTTTTGAGCTGTGTAATACCGAAGTCGATATTTACTCTGTAAGCCACGATGAAAGAGTACGTATCGTCTGTTCTGATGGCTCTAAATTCGCTTTGAACAGCGAAGATACACTAGAAGTAATGCGTGACATCAACATCGACTACTGCGATGGCGAAGGCTTAGGTAAGTTTAATGAAAGCCGTCATTACTACTCGTTCAAGTGTAAATCAGGCACCCTACTTAGCATCAAAAAGTAGAACCAACACAAACAACAAATACAAAGGGTTAATGTGAAAGCATTAGCCCTTTTTAATACCCGCTTCTCTTGATTCTCATCAGCTGACCATCAGATACAAAAAAGGCTCCCAACAGGAGCCTTTAAAATCATCATTTTTCAATCAAATAGCTTTAGTTCAAGGAAAAGAAAAGACATAGAGTTTTCAGCCCCCTTCCCTAAAACAAAAAGGCCCCAGAAGGACCTTTAAAAGCATTTTTCAAAGTAGATGAGCGAAGTTCAAGGAGCTCACACGGAGTTTGCGCTAGCAAATGAGTATGTGCGACACAGAAATTCGTTCGCGCTCTAAGCATTTCTATACCAATAAAAAAGGGACTCTATGAGTCCCTTTAAAAGTGTTTTTCAAAGTAGTTGTTTGAAATTCTAGGACAGCACGCGGAGCTTACGAATGTAAGTGAGCATGCTCGACAACCAAGTTCAAATTACTACGAAGAAAAAATTAAGCGTAAACTGGTAGACGCTTACAGATCTCTAGCACTTTTGCTTTAGTCGCTTCGATAACAGACTCATCACCCATGTTATCTAGGATGTCACAGATCCAACCTGCTAGCTCTTTCGCGTCTGCTTCTGAGAAACCGCGACGAGTGATAGAAGGAGAACCGATACGGATACCTGACGTTACAAACGGGCTGCGAGGGTCGTTTGGTACTGAGTTCTTGTTTACTGTGATGTTTGCTGCACCTAGTGCTGCGTCTGCTTCTTTACCTGTGATGTCTTTGTTGATTAGGTCAACTAGGAACAGGTGGTTCTCTGTAGAACCTGAAACGATGTTGTAACCACGCTCAAGGAATTCAGCAACCATTGCTTTTGCGTTAGCAACTACGCGTGCTTGGTATTCTTTGAACTCTGGCTCTAGAGCTTCTTTGAACGCTACTGCTTTACCAGCGATAACGTGCATTAGAGGACCACCTTGGCCGCCTGGGAATACTGCTGAGTTCAGCTTCTTGTAAAGGTCTTCGCCTTCGTTAGAAAGGATTAGACCGCCACGTGGGCCTGCTAGCGTTTTGTGCGTTGTTGTTGTAACAACGTGCGCGTGTGGAACTGGGTTCGGGTAAACACCTGCCGCGATTAGACCCGCTACGTGAGCCATATCGACGAATAGGTAAGCACCTACTTTGTCAGCGATTTCACGCATGCGCTTCCAATCACAAATTTGAGAGTAAGCAGAGAAACCACCGATGATCATCTTAGGTTTGTTCTCGATAGCCAGCTTTTCCATCTCTTCGTAATCGATTTGGCCTGCTTCGTCGATGCCGTAAGGGATGATGTTGTAAAGCTTACCAGAGAAGTTTACTGGAGAACCGTGAGTTAGGTGACCACCGTGCGCTAGGCTCATACCTAGAACTGTGTCGCCTGCGTTCAGTAGCGCCATGTATACAGCGTTGTTTGCTTGAGAACCTGAGTGAGGCTGTACGTTCGCGTACTCGGCACCAAACAGCTCACATGCACGTTCAATTGCTAGAGTTTCAACTTTGTCTACGTACTCACAACCACCGTAGTAACGCTTGCCTGGGTAGCCTTCAGCGTATTTGTTTGTTAGCTGAGAACCTTGAGCTTCCATTACACGTGGGCTTGTGTAGTTTTCTGAAGCGATAAGTTCGATGTGCTCTTCCTGACGAAGAGTTTCTTCTTGGATAGCTGCGAATAGATCCGCATCGTAATCAGCAATGTTCATGTCACGCTTAAGCATCTGTATCTCCTGACTCAGATTGTACTGAAAGTTTCAAAAAAACCACACAACGACCGAAAGCAAACGTTTCCGTCACCGTTTTGATGTGACGCATTCTACATAATTTGATCTAGGTCATAAAGAGCTAATTGCAATTTTATCATGCAGTTTTTTCATAATCACAAATAAGATTCATCATGGTTATTGGGCTTATCCAACCAAAGATGTTCCTTACTGTCAATTTTACGATTTACACCCTGTAAAACGCAGATTACATAGGTTTACCTTAATTTTGCCCCTCTAGCTACCGAAAGCTTAAGTTTTTCTCTACTATGCACGCCTTTATTGATTAGGTAATTATTAAAACGATGGAAAAACACTCACGTAAAGAAGATTGGATTGCAGTCCTGACGGGCACGTTTTTAGTAGCGTTAGGCGTCTTCTTTTTACAGTCTGCGCACCTGCTTACCGGTGGTACTACTGGTTTGGCTCTACTGTTGAGTCAATTTTTACCTGTAACCTTCGGTATTCTATACTTTGTCGCTAACTGTCCATTCTATCTATTGGCGTGGAAACGTTTTGGTCGCAGCTTTGCGATCAGCAGTGCGATTTCCGGCGCTTTAGTGTCTGTGTTTGCCGATCATTTATACTTGGTTATTTCGCTCGAAGTTCATAATGAGATCTACTGTGCAGTAGCCGGTGGTTTATTGATGGGCTTGGGTATGCTGATTCTATTCCGTCATCGTTCGAGCTTAGGCGGCTTCAACGTCTTGTGTCTATTTATTCAAGATCGCTACGGCATCTCAGTGGGTAAAACTCAAATGGCGATCGACGCGTGTATTCTGTTTGCCTCATTCTTCTTTGTATCGCCTTGGGTGATTGCAGTGTCAGTGCTAGGTACAGCAGTATTGAATATCGTACTAGCGATGAATCATAAGCCCACACGCTACTCGGTGAACTACGCGTCTTAACACTAGCTATCCAATCAATGAATTACTAGCTGTTTTTCATAACGAAAACAGCTAGTATTTAGCTTTTATAAGCTACCCCTCTTTCGATATGCAAGATTACCTCTCCAGCGCCAAAGACACTCAAACCTCGATCTTCATTGAAGGTTTAGAATTCAACCCAATGACACGTGTCTTGAGTTGCAACGAGCAGGTCATCGATTTAGAGCCTCGTTCTATCGAGTTACTTGAGCTATTTCTCACGAGCGTCGGAGAGCCATTAGCGGCAGAGCAAATTATCTCGGCAGTTTGGCAAAGTAATTTCATCTCCAAAAACGTACTCACCAACCGAATCAGCACACTTCGCTCGGTACTACAAAAACACTTGCCTGAGAGCGACGCTACCAAGATTTTGGTCACTTACCCCCGCAAAGGCTACTTTCTTAGCCCTAGCTCGGTCAGCTTATCTAATGCAGCATCTGAAACAGCAGAAACAGTTTTGGAAACAGAACAACCGAAAGCGCGAAAGACTCCGACGCTAGTGACCTCTGTTCTCCTGTTAACGACTCTGGTGTTACTGATCACTACAGCAAGCTTGGGTTACATGTTATGGCATTCGTCGAACCATGCCTCTGAGGTTGAACGTGAACAGAGGTTAATTCCTAAGGTTGAGCTGCTACTCAATCGCATCGATGCGGTCGGTGACAATGCAAGACATTATCGCAAGATGGTTAAAGCTCTGTTGCTTCAACAACAAATTGAGTACGCCTATACCGATTTAGCCAACCAAGATGCCCCAAGTTACTTCCTAGACCCGATAGATAGCTCTCCTTTCTTCCCTGGTGCAAAGAACATGCGCACCAGTGACTATCTGCTTAATATTCAGCTGAAGGACCAAGAGGTCGACAAACGACTCGCAGCCAAGGTCAGCCTTATCTACCCGAGCTCAGGTAAGCTTGCCTTTCGTGGCGTTTATTCTATTGAGATAGACAATCTCAGCGAGAGCTTGATGGAGATTAACCAAGAACTTGCGAGCTACTTTGCTCTGCCTGCTCCGCTCTATCCGGAATGGTCTGTCGACAATCACGCATTAAGTGCTCTATTGAATGGCACAACTATCGATCTTGAGAACGTACCACTCAACGTGATGACCTCAACGCTGATCGCTCGCCAGCTAGCGCTATTTGAGACAGATCACCAGCGACTGATTCGATTTACTAGCCTAGTGCAAACCCACTTTAAGTTGATTCCAGACGAACTTAAGCTGTGGCTGGGGATTATTCACTTCAAGTTGAGAGATCTGCAAACTTCGAAGGAATTCTTAACCAACACCGCCGGAAACTCGACTATCGAAAATGCTCTGGTTTATATGGTGGTATCTCACATCGCTTATAAGCAAGGAGACATGGATAAGTTTCGCCTCAACTACATGGAGTCTTTGGTTGCCTTACTACGAGTCGTTCCATCGGAAGAACTGTTTGCGCGCTTATCCAAGCCAGAGTCAAAATCGACCTGCCTTCAGCCTTGGAAAAATCTAAAACTCAGTGTCAAAGAGCCGCTGATCATCAAGCAGTGGGAGAATCTGATGCTAAATTACTGTACCGCTGTCGGGCATCAACTATCGGACTAAATAATATAAAACCATTAATAACAGCAACTTAAATATAAATTAAGGTTTCATGTGTCTTCGTTTTTTGCCCTATAAACCCTCATATCAATAGCATTCCTAAAAACATCCGACCGCTCACGGTCAACAACATTATTAGGAATGCTTCACATGAAAAAAACCATGACGCTGCTTGCGACTTCTCTTTTTGCTCTTTATGGCTGTGGCGGAGGCGGCTCTTCTTCTGGTTCAACCAATGGCAATAAAGGCCCAAGCAATCAAGTCGATTACCCAATCAATGACTCTCAATTCGCGCCTCAAACAAGCACAGCATTGAAATACGCATTTACCAAAGATGGTGAAAATGAAGGCTCGATGACGATGAACTTCACGCCGTTAAGTGGTGAGCTCGTCATTGCAGGTTTAGAATCAGAGTCAGGCAATGAAGCGGAAATTCAAGTTATCAACGACCTGATCAATTACGGCATCACCGAGTTTTATGTCTCTGAAGACATCATGACGAATGCTGAAGGCACACAAGAAGACGGCAGCATTTATTTTGCAGGTCCTGACCGTGGGTTACACGAAATCACCAATGCTTACTTCATTGGTAGCCAATACATCACAAGAATGATGTACAGCAGCCCACTGTTCCGTTTGAAAGGAACAGACGTAAAAGAGAGCAACCCAATTATTGATATCAGCGAAGAAACCATTTCACTGCAGATCACGCTTGATGGAGAAGCCGTCGCGAATATGTTGAGTGACTTTGAGGATCACCAGTGGGTGCAATCACTGCCAACTGATGCGTCATGCCAAGTTACTTGGCAGCAAGAAATCAATGAAACAGGTGTACGTAAAAGCTTCACTGTTTCGGGTAAATCGATCGAAGCTGCGAATCTTACGGAGAAAAACACTTACTACATTGGCTGTGTCGGTATGGATTCAGCAGAGTTTGGTACATCGTCTGAGCGCTGGTTCAACCCAACGATTGGCCTGATTGAGCAGATTGAATTGATGTCAGTGGAACAATCCACCATTGAGGAATCAGCAGCTAAGCTGACAGCAATAGAAAAAGCCTAGTGATACTAACTGCAGCACACTGATGTAAAAAGGCTTTGGGGAGCAATCCAAAGCCTTGTTGGTAAGCTTATGACCTACTGGGGTACTAAAGATCATGAGCTTTATTTTGTGTTTAGATATACCTTAATAAAGTGACCTGGCTAGCTAGCCCTCAATCAACAAAATACGAGTCTCGTAAGGGCGCAATACTTGATGATGCGATGTTACTGAGCCATCTGTCTCTTGATAGTTAGAAAGCAAGCACTTGGCATTCGTCATATCAAAACGCTCAGGTAAAGTACATTCCGACCCTTCACCATAATAGTTATTAATACACAGTAGAGTCTGCTCTTCACTCTCACGAGAATACGCAAATACCGATGGGTGCTCAGGTAGCAAATCTTGATAACTACCATGAGTAATCACAGGCACTTCTTTACGAAGTTCAATCAAACTCTTGTAGAAATAAAACACCGAGTCTGTGTCTTCCAGTGCTTGCTCTGCATTGATCTCAGGGTAGTTGTTCGCAACATCCAGCCATGGCTGAGCTTTTGAAAAGCCCGCATATGCTTCGCTATTCCATTGCATCGGTGTACGAGAGTTATCACGAGACTTCTGCGCTAGAATCGCCATCATATCTTTATGCTCCACACCATCGCGATTGACCATGATGTCGTACATGTTAGTACTCTCTACATCACGATACTGGCTAATTTCGGTATAACCTGGATTCGTCATACCAATCTCTTCACCTTGATAGATATAAGGCGTGCCTTGCATCATATGGACAGACGCCGCCAGCATTTTAGCCGACTCAACACGGTAGTTCTTATCATCACCTAAACGGCTCACCACTCGCGGTTGGTCATGGTTACACCAAAACAGCGCGCCCCAACCTTTTCCATTTAAGCCTGTTTGCCAATGGTTGAAGATCGATTTGAGTTGCAAGAAATCAAATGGTGCATTAGTCCACTTCTCACCATTGGTGTAATCCACTTTAAGATGGTGGAAGTTAAACACCATCGATAACTCACTGTTATCAATGTTTGAGTACTGCTGGCAATGCGCGAGTGTCGTCGAAGACATCTCACCAACCGTCACGCTGCCATATTTCTTGAATACCGCTTCGCTGATCTCTTTTAGATATTCATGCACACGTGGGCCGTCGGTGTAAAAACGGCGACCATCACCGATATCGTCATTAGGGAAATCTTGCTGCTTTGAAATCAGGTTAATCACGTCTAAGCGGAAACCGTCGACGCCCTTCTCAGCCCAGAAGCTGATAACGTCTTTCACTTCTTCACGAACGACCGGATTCTCCCAGTTCAGGTCGGCTTGCTCTTTGGCAAACAGGTGAAGGTAATATTGACCAGTCGCCTCATCGAGTTCCCACGCATTGCCACCGAACTTAGACTGCCAGTTAGTTGGAGCTTGACCATCTACTGGATCTTTCCAGATATAATAATCGCGGTAAGGGCTGTTTTTGTCGCCCAAAGCAGATTGGAACCATACATGCTCAGTGGAGGTATGGTTAACCACAATATCCATCACGATACGAATACCACGCTGATGTGCTTCAGCCAGCAATAAGTCGAAGTCTTCCATAGTGCCGAATTGAGGGTTAATCGCGTAGTAATCTGAAATATCGTAGCCGTTATCAATCATTGGCGATGCGTAAACCGGAGTTAACCAAATTGCATCGACACTCAAGTGTTTGAGGTAATCCAGTTTCGAAATGATCCCTTTGATATCACCAGTTCCTTTGCTTCCACTGTCACAAAAGCTCTTTGGGTAGATTTGATAGATGGTTGCGGTTTTCCACCAGCTTTCATCATGTTCAGTCATCGCCATCTCTAACACTCACTTACCAAAAATATAAATTAAAATCACCATGTTCACATGGTCGAATAGAAGTCATTTCTAAGAGAAAAAGCGATGACTCAATTGAAGTCATCGCTTATAAAATGCGTTACGCGTTTGCGGTTTCGAGCTCACCTTTTGACTGTGCGCGCTTGTAGAAGAACAGCGTCAAGGTTACAGGTAATACAATCGCCACCAGCATCGCAATTAAGTAAACAGACCAATATTGCGGTTGAATAGATAAGATGCCCGGCAAGCCACCAACCCCGATACCATTCGCCATCACACCGGCACTACCACAGATTGCAGCCGCAGCGGCACTGCCGATCATTGCGCTCAGCATTGGGAATTTGTATTTCAAGTTGATGCCGTACATCGCAGGCTCTGTCACACCTAAGTAGGCAGAGATTGCTGCTGGAACCGAGATGTCTCGTTCACCTTCGCGTTTACTTAAGATAATGATGCCAACAACCGCTGAAGCTTGTGCAATATTAGATAGCGCAATCAAAGGCCAGATTGGCGTACCGCCTAAATCTTGCATCAACTGCAAATCGACGGCGTTGGTTGTGTGGTGAATACCCGTAATAACCAAAGGTGCGTAAAGGAAGCCAAATACCACTGAACCAAGAATCGCGAAATCACCTGTCATGGCCGCTTTCGCTGCGAATGCGACGCCATCACCCAGCATACGACCGAATGGACCAATGAAAGCGTGCGCTAGAATCACAGACAAAATGATCGATACAAATGGCACAACCACAAGGTACAAGTAAGCAGGCACGATGCGCTTAAGGTTGGTTTCAATGAAGGCTAATGCCACACCAGCGAGCATCGCAGGGATCACCTGTGCTTGGTAGCCAACTTTCTCAATAACAAAAAAGCCAAAGTCCCACACTTCAGGAACGGCTTTACCTATCATGTAAGCGTTCATCAGCTGCGGCGACACTAAGGTCACACCGAGCGTGATACCCAAAATAGGGGTTCCGCCGAGCTTCTTAACCGTCGCCCAACACACACCAACCGGTAGGAAGAAGAAAATCGCTTCGCCAATCAGCCACAAGAAAGAGTGAACGGTTGCCCAGAATTGGCTGATTTCAACTAAGGTTTTGCCGTCGAACATGCGAATGTCGCCAATCACATTACGGAAACCAAGAATCAAACCACCAGTAATAATAGCAGGCAGCAGTGGTACAAAAATTTCGGCTAAATGGGAGATACCACGTTCAAGGAAGTTCATGTTCTGACGAGCGGCTAGCTTCGCTTCATCTTTTGATGAGGCCTCTTTACCCGTTTGCTCAATCAGAAGTGCGTACACTTCATCAACTTCGGTGCCAATAACTACTTGGAATTGACCTGCGTTGGTAAAGCAGCCTTTAACTAGCTTGAGCTTTTCTAGTTCTGCTTTATTTGCTTGTTCTGTCTCATTCAATACAAAACGCAGACGAGTCAGACAATGGCTGACACTCGCAATATTTTCTTTGCCGCCGACTAACTCGATAAGACGCGTAATGTCTTGCTTCGCTATCTTACTCATACTACCCCACCCTGGTTTCATTCAATGAATCATCTAAACCATTCAGTCACAATCACTCAGGCTTAGATTTATGGGAACATTCCCAAAACTGGTTATTATAATGCCTAGCTGAATGATAAATTAAAATGGGAACAGTCCCATTAATTGAAAGAGATCACACTCTAATTTTAATCTAAGCGGTTCAATTTCGCTTAATTGAGTGGATTATTGAATTGGTGATTGAGTGTGATGAGAGATCTCTGTATTACCTAAAAGCTGAGATATCAATAAATTAGCAGCCAACTTGCCTGCAGATTGATAACCAGGATCAATACTAAATACGCGAGGAAACAAGAAAGAGAGAAGATCGTTACCACCAACACCGGTTACAACGACATCTTCACGTTGTCGTTCTTGCAGGCGCTTGATTACACCAAGAGCTAATGTGTCACTGGCGCAGACAATCGCTTGGGTTGTAGGAGTCAGTACCTCATCCACTAACTGATAAGCGCTTTCATGATGAAGTTGACCTGTACGATAATTCGCAATCACCCCACTGTTCTCGCACCAATCTAGATAAGCCTTGAGACGAAGTTCACCGGTTGATTTATCGCTAGGATCGACACCAATAAATCCAACATCGGAGATCCCCTGATCCGACAGATGCGCTAACGCACTGTTGATCACCTGTTGGTTGTCATAGTTAATAGACGTTACGTTTTCAGTATCCAACGCAATCACCACAGCTTTGTGCCCCCAAGCTTCGATAGCAGGGATGTCACAATCCGTAAAGCCAAACACAATGATGCCATCCACATTGCGACGCTTTAGAACCTGAAGGTGTTCATTGGCTTTGTCTCTGTCGAGTTGGCTTTCCATGATCACTACATCGTAATCTGCTCGATACAACTCAGCTAGCATAGTACTTACCGCTTTGTTTTCAGAGGGAGAGTCCAAACGAGAGATGATCACGCCGATGACTTTTTGGCTGCCACCACGCATTGATTGCGCAGACTTTGAAGGCGTGTACCCAGATTCTTGAATTACTCTTTCCACCCTTTCACGGGTTTCAGGTTTGACTTTAGGATCATTGGTCAGAACGCGAGATACGGTTGACTTACCAACACCGGACAGCTTAGCAATATCGAGAATAGTGAGTTTTTTGCTCATAAAAAGTCTAACGTTAAAGGGAGGAAAATAAGCAGTGAGGGCATAATCCCTCACTTAACTGTTTGTAAATCTTAGTCGTTAACTATGACTTACTTTCGGCAGTTTCGATAGACCACACGGCCAAGTTCTAGACGTGCGTTGTCACCTTTAGTACGTAAAGTGACGCTGTTGATAAGCTCCGCAGTACCATCATCTAAGATGTATTTGGTGCCTGAACCTGCTGCCACTTGAGTCAGACGGTATTCATTTTCAGGTAAACGTAATACCGCTTTCTCATTATCAAGGTAAGCCACTTCAAATGAAACGTCAGACTCACATTGATAAGTCACGAATTGATTGTCCGATGCAGCACTATCCGGCGCTGCTGATTTAGAGCACCCCATTAATGCTACCGTACATAGAGATGCTACCAACATAGCTTTCATACTTCGTTCCTCATCTTTATACCGATAAAGGTCGTGACATGTCTTAGCCTTTCAGGAAAGCAGGCACGTCCGCAATGCTATCAAGGACAACGCTTGCCAAGGCTTCACCCTTTTCAGTGATTGGTTTACCGGTTCTTACCAATACCTTAGTGCCAACACCTGCCGCTTCTGCAGCCATCATGTCTTCAGCTTTATCGCCGATCATTACGGAGTTAGCCATATCAATCTTTAGAAAGTCACGCGCGGAAATGAACATGCCAGGCTTTGGCTTACGGCAATCACAATCTTGCTTGTAGTCACCAATACCGTGTTCAGCGTGGTGAGGGCAGTAATAAATGCCATCCAGCTCAACGCCATTATCGACAAAGTTCCAATCCATCCACTGCGTTAAAGAGAGAAAACGGTCTTCACTAAACATGCCGCGAGCAATACCAGACTGGTTAGTCACAAGCACCAATAAATAACCCATATCTTTAAACGCTTTCGCCGCTTCAAACACACCATCGATGTATTCAAAGTCATGCTCATCATGTACGTAGCCGTGATCAACATTAATCACACCATCACGATCTAAAAAAACAGCAGGTTTAGACAAAATTTTGTTCTCTATCAACTCTCTATTAATCATTAATTATTACACGCTTTATTTGCTTCATCACTATCTATTTAGTTTTGCGTTCGTTAACGATTTGTTTCCATCTTAGCAATACAATCGACGTTTAGCCGTCTAGACGTAAAAATATCTATTGACTTAGATCACGGAACACCATAGCATCATCTGTAAATCGAGCGAGCTATCGACATATTATTCTGTTCTACCTGCACGGGTTTCTCTATGATTAAAGTGAATCAAGTCAATAAGGTTTTTTATCAAGGCACTAAAGAAATCAATGCCTTAATTGATATCAACCTCCACATTCCTCAAGGTCAAATCTTTGGAGTCATAGGCTCTTCAGGGGCAGGCAAAAGTACCCTAATCCGCTGTGTAAATATGTTGGAAGCCCCGACTTCGGGTGAAGTGATTGTTGATGGTATCGACCTAACAAAACTCAGCAAATCAGAGCTTAGCGAAGCGCGCCGTAACATCGGCATGATTTTCCAGCACTTCAACCTGCTGTCTTCTCGTACTGTATTTAACAATGTAGCACTTCCTCTAGAGCTAGCCGGTAAAGATAAAGCGGTTATCGAAGCGAAAGTCAGTGAGCTACTTGAACTGGTTGGCCTTGCAGACAAGCGTGATACTTACCCTGCAAACCTAAGTGGTGGTCAAAAGCAACGTGTCGCGATTGCTCGTGCACTGGCATCAGACCCGAAAGTACTGCTGTGTGATGAAGCGACCAGCGCTCTGGATCCTGCAACCACTCAATCGATCCTTGAACTGTTGCGTGAAATCAACCGTAAGCTACACATTACTATCCTGCTTATTACGCATGAAATGGATGTGGTTAAGAGCATCTGTCACGAAGTAGCGATCATCGGTGGTGGTGAATTGGTAGAGAAAGGCACGGTTGGCGACATCTTTGCGCATCCTAAGACTGAACTAGCGCATCAATTTATTCGTTCAACCTTAGATCTAACGATCCCTGAAGATTACCAAGCACGCTTGCAAGAAACTCGAGTCGATGGCAGTTACCCTCTGGTACGCCTTGAGTTCACAGGTGCAACCGTTGATGCTCCACTAATGACGCAAATCGCTCGTAAATTTAATATCGATGTCAGCATTCTAAGCTCTGACCTTGATTACGCCGGTGGTGTGAAGTTCGGCATGATGGTGGCTGAACTGTTCGGCAACGAATCAGATGATAATGCTGCTATCCAATTCCTACGCGATAACAATGTAAAAGTAGAGGTGCTTGGTTATGTCCTTTAGTTTCAACGAGATTGCTGACTGGATCAGCCTTAACGGTAACCTTCTATTAGAAGCAACGGGCGAAACACTTTACATGGTAGCTGTCGCTGGCATCGTTGGCTTTGCTGTCGGTATTCCCCTAGGCGTGATTCTACACACCACCAAAAAAGGCGGCTTGCTAGAAAACACCAAGCTTAACCAAATTCTTGGCGCGGTAGTCAACGTCGGCCGTTCAGTGCCTTTCTTAGTATTGATGGTAGCGATTATCCCACTGACCAAGATGCTGATTGGCACCTTTATCGGTACAACAGCGGCGATTGTTCCACTAACCATTGGTGCAATCCCATTTGTTGCTCGTCTTATCGAAAGTGCACTGCTTGAAGTACCAACGGGCCTAGTTGAAGCAGCGCAATCAATGGGCGCGACACCAACACAAATCATTAGCAAAGTTCTGCTTCCTGAAGCACTACCGACTATTATCAACTCAGTAACCATCACACTCGTTACCCTAGTGAGCTACTCAGCAATGGCAGGTACGGTTGGCGGCGGCGGCCTAGGTGATGTGGCGATTCGTTACGGATTCCACCGTTACGATGTGACCATCATGGCTGTAACGGTAGTGATGTTGATTGTGCTTGTACAAATTATTCAATCAATCGGTGATTCATTAGTTCGCCGCGTTGACCACAGATAAAGACTCAGCGTTAAAACGCAAACTATCTAAGACAAGAGTCGTCTGAACCAAATTAAATAGATTTATTAAAAGGAGATTATTATGAAATTTAGCCTTAAAGGTTTACTAACTATCGCAGCGGCAGCTTCAGCGCTAGTTCTAGCAGGTTGTGGTGATAAAGAAGTTGATACGTCTAAAGTAAAAGTAGGCGTAATGGCAGGTGCTGAAGCTCAGGTTGCAGAAGTTGCAGCTAAAGTAGCGAAAGAGAAGTACGGCCTAGACGTTGAACTGGTTACTTTTACTGATTACGTAACACCAAACGCAGCACTAGATGACGGTTCTATCGACATCAACGCATTCCAACATGCACCATACCTAGATCAGCAAGTGGCTGACCGTGGTTACAAACTGACAATCGCTGGTAACACGTTTGTTTACCCAATTGCAGGTTACTCGAAAGAAGTGAAATCGGTAGACGAAATCCAAGATGGCGCGCGCATCGCTGTACCAAACGATCCGACAAACCTAGGTCGTTCTCTACTGCTTCTTGAGCAACAAGGTCTACTTGAGCTTCGTGAAGGTGCAGGTCTTCTTGCAACAGTTCGTGACATCGTTAAGAACCCGAAAAACCTAACGATTGTTGAGTTAGATGCAGCACAACTGCCACGTTCTCTTGATGACGTAGCGCTTTCTATCATCAACACAACTTACGCGAGCTCTATCAACCTGACTCCACAAAAAGATGGCGTATTCGTTGAAGACAAAGATTCTCCATACGTGAACCTAATTGTGTCTCGTGAAGAGAACCTAAACGCTGAAAACGTACAAAACTTCGTTAAAGCTTACCAAACTGAAGAAGTGTACAACGCGGCATCTGACATCTTCCAAGGTGGCGTAGTTAAAGGTTGGTAATCACCTAAACTGCAGCATCATATAGATACCCGAAGGGGCTGACATTATGTCAGCCCCTTTTTTATTGTTCGCATTTAATTCGAGAGGCTCAGCTTACCACCAAGCTTCTACTTGCATACCGACACTCATTTCACTGCTTTTACCTTCACCGAAAGCATTGTCGTTTTCTGCATCATTCAGGTATGTCGCAAAGATACGGAACTCAGGACGAGACCAGAAACCCACTTGCGGTACCCAAGCCTGAGCAACGGTAAACTTACCGCCCGCGCTGTCTTGGTTATCAATGGTCTCCACAAAGCCACCAATTTCAAGGATGGTACGCATGCGCTTGTCCCACTTATAAAGCGGGCGAATCACGGCACTGAACGACTCATCATCACTGTTGTTCGCACCCACACCGGATGATGCGGCATAACGCACCGTGTGACCAAATTCGATATTCTCACCGATTTCTAGTACGCCCCAGTTAATCAATCGAAAGCCATCCGCATCATTATTGTTGGCATCACGAACGATACCCTTACCAGACCCAAAGGTCGTCATCTGCTCAGCATAACCAGAATTAGCAACTTGAAGAATGGTCTTGTTGAAACCACCTACTAAATTCTGATTTAAGCTCGCCGTTAGCATCACACTATCATCCGCATCCACCGTTTGACCCTGCTTTTCATTGGCGAAGTTCATATCAATACCAACCTCAAGATCCGCATTGTTCCACAATGGAATACCTGCATAGCGTATATCAGCAATCATGGCTGTGGTTTCTTTGCCATCAAACACATCACCTGTCACCGTATCTTGAATCAATGCCACCGATAATTTACCTGGTCCCATATTGATATGTTCAACACCGGCACCAATACCACTTACATCCCAGTAGTAATTATCAACAATGTGTACATCATGGCGTTGGTAGTAGCGCTCACCCGCCCAAATACCAATGTCTTTATCTTCAAAAAGTCCTACCGCTTGAACATTAAGTTGAACCACATCAACGCTTTTATCCGCCGCGTTCTCATCTTGGCCTTGCCAGTACGACAACATGGAATCAACTAAAAATGAAACGTCGTCCTCAGCATACACCTCTTTCTTAAAGCCAAACTCACCATATAGGTCATTTTCGTTGCCGAGTCGGCCAACTTTACTCACCTCCCACTTGCTGTTTGAGCCGCCTTCATTACTAAGGCCAACGCCGCCCCGCATGTAGCCATTGAACTCCAATGGCGTGGTTTCATCAGCGTATAAATTAGGTGTCAGTAACGCAGTAGAGAGTGCAGCAGCAATAGGTAACAGTTTCATCGTCCATTCCTTTCAGATCTAGAATCAGGTTATTATTTATAAATGGGAACATTCCCATGGGATCGATCCCATTTATATTGAGAGGAATATAAATTGAAAGAGAACTGATCCATTACTGTGATCAAGTTAACTATTGAAATCAGAAAAAGTTGATAGGTGTAGGATTAGCCTGATGAATACTTCGGGATAAAAATGGAGGCATAAAGCACAAAATGGGTCTAGTTGAGAACAGATAAGAGAATAAAACAGAGAGTCAGGGAAAGAGAAAAATGGATAAATAAAACAGGTATCGAAGCATCTGATTGATACCTCGACACCTAAACTTGACGATTAAATAAGCTCAGCTGGATTATTTAAGTTGATCCCAAGAGATATTTGATACCAGACGGCAGTCATCACACTTGAAATAGAAAATATCGTGGATCGGCGCATCTAGCAGCCATTCACCGCCACATTGCGGGCATTTACGCTCTTTTTCATCTTTCAAACTCGTGCCGCCCACACGGTACAAGTAGTAGTAAGTGGGGATCTTAGTCAGATATTCGATGCGCCCTCTCAAACCCCAACCACGCTTAAACAATACGCTTTTGGTATCGCTGATTTCCGTCAAGGTTGCGTGTTCAGCTCGACAGCCACCACCCATTTGTACTTCATCACAGGCTTGCCATTCAGTCTGCCATTTCAGCACAGCTTTATGGTCGCCATTAAAGGTCGGTGGATTACGGTATAGTGGGATCGGCAACAAGCTATCACCACTGCGCAGCGGTGAGCAGGTATGCACAAAGGTGGTGTACAGCACTTGCCAACTTGGCGCTTCATCTTCAGCCACTTCTTCTGAGTTCAAATCTCGACCCAGTAAGCGCATTTTCGGAGTAAGCAGGCTCGCATTAGACAGACGATCTAAACACACTTTTACGAAATCTGAGTGGTTACGCGGGTGCAAGCTGTCTTGCTCTGGGCAGACAACACGAACATAAAATTCACCATCACCCATCACGATAGGAAACTCACGGCCGAGCACTTGTCCGTTATAACGCAGTGCATCCATTAAGCCATTCACCGCCTTGTCGACAGCGCTTACTGTTGTGTTATCAAAACACTCAAATTGAAGTTCTAATACGTACATCTATTTATACCGCTGGTTGTAGCTTTTCTAAAAACTCAGCCAATGTCTCAGCAAGTACATCACGATTTTTGGTGCCTAAGCGCTCTAAAATCACGTTGCCAGTTAAGTTACAGATAGAGATAACATCCAGCTCAGCATCAGTTGCTGCGATAAAAACCGTCGGTTTCAGCTTTAGGCGACGCTGCGTTACCAAGTGACCTAGAATGTTTTCTTGCAGGCATTCGAAGTCTTCATCACTCCAAATTTGCAGAAGGGTCAGCTCATTACCGTCAAATGTCGCATTCATATCTGCGCTGTATTGAGCACCGTAGAAGGTTTTGATGTCTTCATGCAGTGTTAGCTCAATGCCCGTTTCTACGTTAGTAAAATCAGCAAATTGCTCACGTGGATAGTGTTTCCATAACACGGCGTCACCGCTCTTTTCTTCTACGCATGGCGATACGATGTCCACCAACTCCTCATTGCGAGGTAAGCTTTGGTGTTGCTGTTGCCACGCGTCAACGTATCGTTGACTAAAAGAAACCAGTGCGTCTTGAGCACGTTGAGTCATGAAAATCTCCTAAACACATAATAATAAATAGAATCTGAGCCTCTCCTTGCCGAATAAGCTTATCTAATAAGCGATGACTTAATGACAGGGTAAAGGGGATTCAGTAAAATCGACCCCATTCTAATCGAATTTGAAACGAAAGTATGAGCAAATATTCTGACGCAAAAGAACTAGCGGGTTTAACGCTGGGCCAAAAAACTGAGTACTCTAACCAATACGATGCAAGTTTATTGCAACCAGTACCGCGTAGCCTGAATCGTGATGATCTCGCGCTAAACGGCGAATTGCCTTTTGTTGGTCATGATATTTGGACCATGTACGAACTTTCATGGCTGAACACAAATGGCCTACCACAAGTGGCGGTGGGTGAAGTTTTCATCCCAGCAACTAGCCCAAATTTAATTGAATCAAAATCTTTCAAGCTATATCTAAACAGCTACAACCAGACTCAATTCGAAAACTGGGAACAAGTGACTCAGCGCTTAACGCAAGACCTATCGGCATGTGCAGGCGAAACAGTGATCGTGAATGTTAATTCGGTCACTGACTACACCAACCAACCTATCGTAACGATGGAAGGTGAATGTATCGATAACCAAGATATTCAAATCACTAGCTACGACTTTGAAGCGTCTCTGCTTGAAGGTGCTGCTGGCGAACAAGAAGTCGAAGAAACACTGCACAGTCACCTATTGAAATCGAACTGTTTGATCACCAATCAGCCGGATTGGGGCAGCGTTGAGATCGCATATTCAGGCAAGCAAATTGACCGTGAAGCCCTGCTGCGCTATTTAGTTTCTTTCCGTGAGCATAACGAATTCCACGAACAATGTGTTGAGCGTATCTTCACTGATATCATGAAATACTGCGCGCCTTCGAAGCTAACTGTTTTTGCACGTTACACGCGTCGTGGTGGTCTGGATATCAACCCATACCGTTCAACAGAGCAAGATAGACCAAACCACAATAAGCGTATGGCTCGCCAATAATCGGCAAACCACACACTTTATTTGGCACCTACCTAATCTTTAAAGGACATTGAAATGCGTTGGTTATACGTTGTTAGCCTATTTATTTTAAGCTTGAGCACCTCGGTGAATGCGTCGGTCTATTCCTCAGCGCTACTCAACGAAGCCAATAACTTGGTTGAGATTGAACCAAGCCAAGCAAAACAAATGGCCAACAGCTACCTGACGCTTCGTGTCCTTTCTGATCAGCGCGAGAAAAGCCCTTCGGCGATTTCGCGCGAAGAGACAGACTCCTCGATCCGTACTCCTAACAGTAGTATCGATGCCTACAAGATTTTAGCGAAAGCAGAGTACAACCTTGGCAATATTCGTATTGCGATTAAGCACATCGAAAAAGCTTCTGAGCTCGCTAAAACCTATAAGCTCGACTATCTAAAGGTGGATCTTGAGATCTTAAAAGTTCGTTTAGTATGGCTCAATGATAAAAAATCCGACAAAGCCAATACTGCGCTAGAGAATATAGAAGCTAACCTTGAGTCAGTAAGTAAAACCTTGCGCTTAACCGAAGGCATCACCTACCGCTTAATCATGTTGAAAGCTGACATCGCGTCATATGACAACAAGGTAGATGAAGCGGAAAAGTTCTACCAAGAAGCCAAGAATTACCTCGATCAACGCTACTCCGAAAAAGTATCCATCGACTACCACATCGCAGTCGGTGAATTTTACCTGAACCACAAAGAGTACAATCACGCGCTGTCTGAATTGCTATATGGCTACTGGAAATCAGTGGAAGGCAACCTAAGTGCACGGTTAGCGAAAGTAAACCGCCTACTGGCCCAACTGTTCTTTGAGCGCCAAGTGTTAGATAAAGCACTAGAACATCTATCTCAAGCTGCTGATTTTTATGACAACTTTGAAAACTCCCCAGTATTAGCACAAGTGCTTAAGAAAATGGGTGATGTGTACTTCTACCAAGGCAAATACAACCTTGCCCTAGTGCATTTCTTCAACGTACTGGATCATGAAAGTACTGACCGAGATATCTACCAAGTCATCGATATTCGTTTAAGCTTATCAGCGACTTACCTACGCCTTTATAATTACCCTCTAGCAGAACAGTACCTCACACGTGCCCTTGAACTGCTAGAGTATACCGATATTCCAAAGCTGGAAGGACGTGCTGCGCTCCTATCCGCTGGGCTGGCTTACCACCTTCAAGAGAGTGAAGATGTGATCAAGCATGCGACACGCGCGCTTGAGATCTCACGCCAAGTCGAGAACTCACGCTTATCACAACGCTCATACTACTTGCTCTCTTTGGGTTACGAACAAGCAGGTCGCCCTCAACAGGCACTCGCTAATCTCAAACAGTACAACAGCCTAGTCTCTTTAGAGCAGCAAAAACTCAACCGTGTTGGCGAAGATGCATTCCGCCAACAGAAAGAGTTTGCCGAGCAGACCTTACACTACGCAGGACAAGCTCAAGAGCTAGAGAAATACAAACTTGAACATCGCAAGTTCCAGAAGATCGCGTTCGCACTATTCCTATTCAGCATTGTGTTGTTCTTCTTTGTGTTACGCCGAGGCTACATTATTCAAACCTTGGCCAAAGAGGTGGATTCACTGCGCACCGACCTCTTTACGCACTCGCGTTCGAAACTGCCGAACCTAAGAATGCTCAACGCCAAACTGTCGAACTCTTTAGAGCAAACCAGCCAAACCTTTGAACAATGGCAGATGGGTGAATTGATTCATGAGCCATTGAATGACCGTCTGCGCTTCGTGATGATTGATTTGCCTTTCCTACGCAATATGTACACACAGAACGGCTATAAAGCAGGTCTAGAGCTTGAAGATTCGTTCGGTGAGTTCCTCAAGTCGAAACTGGAAGGTCCATCTCGCGTCTACCACTTCTCGGATGCCAACCTGCTCTATATAGAACCGAATTCAGATCGTGATTCATCGCCTGAAGCCATGTTCAGAAAGGTTCAATCTTGGGTGAATGAATTCGAGACTGAACGCAATATCAATCGCACGGTTCGCATGGGCATCGCTGACTACCCATTCTTGCCACGCGCGTACACTGCGATTAACGATCAAGAGTTATTAGATGTGCTACTGATGTCGACAAATCTGGCGCGTGAGATAAGTCTCAAAGAGCGCAGCAGCCAATGGGTATACCTCAAAGCTATCGACAACGCACCGGCTGCGAGCCTTGCAACCGGTAACATAAGAGAAGCGTGTAAACATGCGATTAATCAAGGGTTAATAAAGATACAATCCTCGTATCAGAATGAGGACAACATCAAAAAAATGCTAAAAGATGACTGATTTGCGAGCGGTTAAGACTTGCAACTCGTGACCTTATTTTTAGTTTTGTTATTATCGATGTAACGGAATTTCATCAAAATGATCGAGATCGATCTACGCGGCGCTAATTAATACATCTATGGGCATTCTTGAAAAAGACATTCAGGCGCAACTCCACCAGCTGAAATTTCAGTTGGAACAAGTTCGTTTGACGCAAAGAGACACCTCGTTCAAATTTATTCGCGAACAGAAAGTTCTAAAGCGAATCGTCACATCTTTAAGTGACGCGTGCGTTGGCAGTAATAGCCATTTAGATGAAAACCTCATTGCCCTTAGGGAAGAGCTAGAAAAACAGAAAGACATTAGCTCGATGATCCCAAAGCTGGCAGTACTAGAAAGGATGCTGAAGCAGAAAACCTTGGCTATGGATAAACAGAACGGATATCTGGACGATAGCATTAAGCACAGTGGGGAAACGCTGCAACGCATAACCGGCCTTCCAGCACAGCTTAAACGCGACCTACGAAACTTACTTAGCTTCTCCGAATGCAATGGTAGTCAGAAAGTCGACCATGCAATAAAACTGCTCGGTATTTATGAGCGTGCCATAAAGATCATGGCGAATAACTCACGCTCTCAGTTCGCCGACACTGCACACAGCCCAGAACAAGAACTCCTTTCTGATCTATCAAACGAATTACAACATCTGATTACCGAACTCGATTTTGAGGGCGAATCAGGTGATGTGCTGACCGATATTCGCGCAAAGCTATTGCTTGGTGTTTCTACACAGAACCTGCTTGAGCTGACACTTCAGATCCTCAAGCTAGTGATTGAAGGCACCACACTAGAGCGTAAAAAATCTGAGCAGTTTATCGACCAACTCAACGCGTCACTCGCATCGAGCATAAAAACCGCAGACCAGAATACCGATCAAAGTCAGAGCTACTTTGAGCACCGTCAAGGCCTCAACTCTGAGCTCACTGAGCTGGTGAGCAAAAGCCAAAGCTCAGTTGAGAGAGCGAAGGATATTGATAGCTTAAAACAGTCGATCAATCCTCTACTCAGTGAAATCGCCTCTCTATCTGAAAGGTTGAATCACGCCGAGCAAAAAGAGCAAGCACTGATCGAACGAATGAGCTACGGAAAAACTCAGCTCGATTCCCTATATGAAGTGACTCAAGATTACCGTAAGCGTTTAGAAGATCAGGCTCAGCGTATGCTGCTTGACCCTCTAACAAAGGTGTACAACCGTACCGCGTTTACCGATCGTTTAGAGCTTGAGTACCGCCGTTGGATTCGCGCACAACACTCGCTACGTGTAGTACTGCTTGATATCGACAATTTCAAATCGATCAACGACAGCTTTGGTTACACTGCGGGCGATAAAGCCCTAAAGATCATCGCAAGAACCATCACCAAAGAAGCCAGCACTACCGATACCGTAGCGCGTTTTTCTGGTGAAGAATTTATCTTATTGCTACCAGAACAAACCGATGAATCTTGCCATCAGGTGATTCAAAACATTCAAACTCAGGTAAGCCGTTTACCATTTAAGTTCCGTGACCAACAAATCACCATCACCTTATGTGCAGCCAGCACTCAATTCAAAGAGTCAGATACGCCAGAAGAAGTGTTAGAGCGACTCAATAAAACATTAAATAAAGCAAAACATCGTGGAACCAACCAACTTGTTTGGAACTAAGCAGCCCTAGATTTAATTTATTTCATTTTTTCAAATACTTATCACATACCAATTTCCTAAATGTTTGCTAAGCTAATGATTAACATTCGCTTAACAAGCATTCTTGGCAAGCAATGCTGTATATAAGATTTCAAGCAACCGTATATTTGCTCTTAACCAATTTTTATATAATCCATTAAGCAACGCTGTCGTATCCGTTTCGTCTGGTTAACTCTCTCACCCTTAACCAAACACTTTCAACGTTTGCTTCTCACTCTCGAGCCAGAGGGTTACTTAACTGTCTCCCCTGCTCTTTTCAACAAGGAGGCACTATGATCACTCATATTAGCCCTGCCGGTAGCATGGATTTACTCTCTCAACTTGAGGTTGAGCGTCTTAAGAAAACCGCGTCTAGTGATCTGTACCAACTGTATCGTAACTGTACGTTAGCGGTACTCAACTCAGGTAGCCATACCGACAACTCCAAAGAGTTGCTCGACAAATATCTGTCGTTTGATGTCGAAGTCGTGCGCCGTGAGCGTGGTATCAAGCTCGAACTGAGCAACCCACCAGAACATGCCTTTGTCGATGGTGAAATCATCAAGGGAATACAAGAGCACCTATTCTCAGTGCTGCGTGACATTGTGTACGTCAACATGCACCTAGCCGACAACCAAAGGCTTAACCTGACCAATGCTACTCATATCACCAACCTAGTGTTTGGTATTTTAAGAAATGCAGGCGCGCTGACTCCGGGCATCGAACCGAACCTCATCGTGTGTTGGGGCGGTCACTCAATCAATGCCAGCGAATACCAATACACTCGTGAAGTGGGTAATGAACTTGGCCTGCGCGAGCTCAACATCTGTACCGGTTGTGGACCGGGCGCGATGGAAGGCCCAATGAAAGGAGCGGCGATTGGTCACGCGAAGCAACGCTACACTGATCATCGTTACCTAGGTCTTACTGAACCATCTATCATTGCGGCTGAGCCACCAAACCCTATCGTGAATGAGCTAGTGATCATGCCAGATATCGAGAAGCGTCTTGAGGCGTTTGTTCGTATGGCGCACGGCATCATCATTTTCCCTGGCGGCCCTGGTACTGCCGAAGAACTGTTGTACATCTTAGGTATTATGATGCACCCGAACAATGCCGATCAGCCAATGCCGATTGTATTAACGGGCTCGAAGGAGAGTGAAGCCTACTTCCGCTCAATTGATAAATTCATTGGCGAGACATTAGGTCCAGAAGCACAAAAACATTATGAGATCGTGATTGATGACCCGGCTCGCGCTGCGAAAATTATGAAGCAAGCTATGCCGGATGTCCGTTCTCACCGTAAAGAGACCGGCGATGCCTACAGCTATAACTGGTCACTGCATATTGAACCTGAGTTCCAACTGCCTTTCGATCCGACTCACGAATCGATGGCGGCACTCGACCTACACATGGATCAGAAAACAGAGAGCCTTGCGGCGAATCTGCGCAAAGCGTTCTCGGGCATTGTTGCGGGTAATGTCAAAGCTGAAGGTATTCTAGAGATAGAAAAACACGGCCCATTCATTATCGATGGTGACAAAGAGCTAATGACCAAAATGGACCAACTGCTTAACGACTTTGTTGAGCAACATCGAATGAAGCTACCGGGCGGGACCGACTACGTGCCTTGCTATAAAATCGCCTCACGTGATTAAGGCGTTTACGTTACCAACGTTTCAACTCACTAACTGATACGTTACTATAAGGGGCTAGCAGCCCCTTTTTTATTGCCTATTTAGTGGAAACTTATGCCTATCCATCTTGTTATTATCGATGCCTTGAATCTCATCCGACGCGTGCACTCGGCTCAGCCGGATCCAACCGATATAGCAAGAACCATCACCACGACAACTCGTACTCTAAATAAGATTACTTCAGAGTCTAAGCCGACTCATATCATCGCAGTGTTTGACCACCACTTGCAAGACCGAGGCTGGCGCGCGGAAGTGCTGCCTGCTTACAAGCAGAACCGAAAACCCATGCCAGAGCCACTCATGCAAGGCCTTGATGCAATCCAACAAGCTTGGTGGGAGTTAGGCATAGATTCGTTACTGTCCGATGGTGATGAAGCAGATGATTTAGTGGCAACGCTGGCTAAGAAAGTCGCAGACCATGGCGAAACCGTCACCATCATCTCTACAGATAAGGGCTACTGCCAACTGTTGTCGCCAACCCTGCAGATCCGCGATTATTTCCAACACCGCTGGTTAGATAAACCCTTTATCGAGGCGGAGTTTGGCGTAAAACCAGAGCAGCTTGCAGATTACTGGGGGTTAACCGGTGTTAGCTCTAGCCAAGTGCCAGGCATCCCAGGCGTGGGGCCAAAAGCAGCCAAAGAGATCTTAACCACTTATCCTGATATTGAAACGGCCTTTCAAGCGGAAGATTTACCCAAAAAATATCGTAAGAAGTTTGATGAACACATTGAGTCCGCTCGAGTGTGTAAGCAAGTCTCAGCTCTCAAAACAGACATTGATTTAGGTTTTAACCTGCAAGATATTCGTTACGAAGCAAGCGCTTAGCTCTATATAGAAACCCTTTGTTATACGAAGTTCCAGATACAGAAAAGCCTTAGTCGATACTAAGGCTTTTTGTTATTTTGGCTGCCGCCTAACTGAACTTAATCGGATGATTAGAAGTTATAAGCGATAGAAGCTTTGAAGTTACGACCGGCTTCGTAGCTAGTGTACTTATCTGAGCCCCAAGAGATACCAAAGCCAGTATGCTCTGCGTATTTCTTATCAAGAATGTTATCGACACCGATGTTCATCTCTAGGTCTTTCGCAAACGTAGGTGTGTAAGCCGCCCAGATATTATGCGTAGCAAAACCAGCACGCTTCACTTGCTCACCATCTTCATCCGTGTAGTCATTACCCGGAACGAAGCGAGAGTCCCAACCAAACACAAACTCACTGTTTAGGCTGTAATTAAAGCCCGCTTTGAAGTTGTGAATGCCTGTTTTGCTCATGTGGCTTGTTTTGCCATTCTCTAGATCTTTCTGGTCACCATCCGAGTAAGAGTGGTTAGCGTATACGCTTAGAGAGTCTAGTGCGTAGCTCAGTACCGTTTCTACACCCCACACTTCAACATCGTACTGGTTAGCCAGTGTTGTGTTGTTCTTAGTTGGGTGCATTTGATTATCTAGGTTGTAGGTGTAAGCCGTGAAACCTAGGATAGCGTAGTCTGCTGCCAGTAGACGTGTCAGCTCGTAATCAAAACCAGCCTCATAGTTATTACCCGTCATCGCCTTAGTATCAGACTGCTTAACATCTGCAGCTGCTTTCATTGTCAGAGTCTCTGGCAATGACGCGCCTTTAAATAGACGACCGTAACCTACACGAAGTTTTAGATTATCCGTAGTTTGGTATTCACCTTTAAATTTAGGAGACAACTGGTCGAAGTCGCCATCGTAAACACCACCAAGCTTATGAACGTCGTAACGCAAACCTGTTGTTAAACGGAAGTCGCTAAACTCGTACATGTCTTGTAGGTAAAGGCCATATGCCGTTACGGTACCGCCATCCATGCCGTACTTCTTGGTTTCACCTTGCTTAGAACCGCTTTGGTAAACACCGTCGCCCGCGTCAATCCACTGCTCAGCTTTATAGCCATCAAGACCATAAGTCAGCTCATGCTCACCAACCCATGAGATATTGCGAATGTCACCACCAATGGTCGTCACGTTGTATTCACGATCAGGGATAGCAATTGTGCCATCTTTAATCCATTTTCCGTTCGCGTCTTTATCCCAAGCCGTATCCACAAGCGCATCGCGCTCCATATACTGACGGTTGTAATAAATGTTGGTTTTCAGGTGTACTAAGTCACTACCTGCATCGTATTCATGTTGCAGAGTCACAGTATCACGGTTAAGCGAGTGGTAGTTGTGTTCATCATCCGCATACAGAGCACCGGCCTTCTCACCAGAAAGCTGACGTTTACCGCCATCGTTGTATCGGTTAAAAGTCAGTTTAAATTCGTTAGCGTCATTCGGGATGAATACCACTTTCGCGATGCCAGACTTCAGTTCGCCTTGCTTAGACGTCACTGCTTCCTGATCTGGGATATGTAGGTCACCATCTTCAGAGTAGTTTGCAATCCCCATGAATTGCAGCTTGTCGTTTACTTTTGCATACACAGCAACGTTGGTTGCGAAACGTTCGTAAGCCGTTTGGTAGCTCGTTTTAACTCGAGCACCAATGCTTTCGCCTGGTTTAAGAAGGTCGCTTGGATCTTTTGTCTCGTAGCTAAATGAGCCGTTAATCGCACCAGAGCCAGACAGTGCAGAGTTACCGCCTAATTCAATTTCAGCACGCTTAAGCATCGCTGGGTCAATAGCCTGATCACCAGAGTGGTGGAACAGCTGACCTTCTTGACGTGCACCATCAATAGTCACCACGGCAAACTTGTCTTCCATACCACGTACATACACTTTGCGAGAGTAACGTGCGTTTCCGTCTACCGTTACGCTTGGCATAGTATTCAGTACATCTTTAATGTCTGATGCTTGTTTCTTTTCAAGTGTGTCAGAGTTGATTTCAGTCTGAACAAGTTGATCAAGAGCTGAGCCAATTACCACTACCGTTTCTTGTTCGTCGGCAGCAAGGGCTGTAAATGAAGTTAAGGCAACCGTAACGGCTACTGAAAGTGCTTTAAGTTTCATATTGTGTTTTTTATATTTTATAGATTCAAGTCAGGGGACGTGAATATTACACAAATTGAATGATAATTCTTATCATTTACATTCTTTACTTACGTTCACTTACTTTTAATAAAATAGAATTTGTTAAGATGCCCTCGCTGTAAAACTTACTTCGTTTTGCTGCTGAATCTTTGAATAAATCCTGCTTCGTATCACCCCTGAAGATAGGTAGCCGTAAGTCTCGATCACTTGCGGCTTTTTTAACATCCAAATACTGAAGTAGCCTGCATTTCGACGATTTTCCTCTTATTTCACGCCTATATTCGAGTTGTTTCATGAACTTCAGATACAAAAAATGCCCCTTAAAGGAGCATTTTTATCACTGGTGTATCAACGCCAATATTAGTGCGGTGAGATATTTGAAAGTGACTGGATATGGACCGTAATTTCTTCGCGGTCATGATATAGGTGCTTCGCCTGCATCTTGAACTTCACTTTGTTCTCAATCAGGAACAGTTTTAGGTTCTCGATATCTTGCAGAACTTCATCGTAACGGCCCTTCATTGGCAGTTTAAGGTTGAATAGTGCTTCTTTCGCCCAACCTTTGATGATCCACTCACCCATAAGGTGTGCAACGCGCGCAGGTTTCTCAACCATGTCACAGATAATCCAAGTTACGTTCTTACGGTCTGGTTCGAACTTAAAGCCATCCACCATGTGGTGTTTGATTTGGCCAGTTTCCATCAAGCTGTCCGCCATCATGCCGTTATCCACACAGTGAACGAACATCGAACGCTTAACCAGTTGGTAAGTCCAACCACCTGGACAGGCGCCTAAGTCTACGCCCCACATACCTGGAGCCAGACGCTCGTCCCACTCATCACGAGGGATGAATACGTGGAATGCTTCTTCTAGCTTCAATGTAGAACGGCTTGGTGCATCAGAAGGGAACTTCAAACGAGGAATGCCCATGAAGAACTGCGAGTTGTTGGTTGGGTAAGAGTAACCAACAAAGCAGTGACCAGGCGCGATGAAGCACAAGTGAAGCACAGGCTTCTTCGCGTTGTCCTTCGCTGTCATCAAACCTTTACCTCGCATTGCTTGACGCATTGGCACAGTAAACTTACGACAGAACTTCAGTAGCTCTTTTGCTTCGTTAGTATCCGGTGTTTCGATACGAATATCACCACAGCGAGGGAAGCCTTCTTTCTCAGAAAGCGCCTCAAGAATTGGAGAGATACGGTCATCGGTTGGCAGATCTTTTATTTCAACGGCTACTGCTAGCATTTGACGAGCAAAGATCAGCGATTGGAAGTCGATCTCTTTGATCAACTTGTCCGCTTCACCAGCTTGGTAACATTCAAACAGTACAAAACCGGTATTGTTCTTTAAGCGAGGAAAACCAAACACTTCCAGTTGTGTTGCCTTGTCTTGAATTTCGCCAGCACATTCTTTTTCAAAACCAGAGCGACAATAAAGTAGTACGTGTTTCACTGAGTTACCTCTTTTATATTCAAAGCAGCGAAGGAGAAGACTCCCCAACCAATGATAAATAGTAGACCACCAAACGGAGTTATTGGGCCAAACCATTTTATTCCTGTCAGTGCCAGCGCATACAGGCTACCACTAAAACAAAGGATGCCGATGATAAAGCAAATTGCCGCAATGAAAAAATATTTTTGTGATTTAGCGCCAAGTTTCATCTGTAGCAGAGCGCCACACGCTAATATCGCTAACGTATGGATAAACTGATACTGAACCCCTGTCTCGAATACGCCCAGAAGATACTCAGATAGAATCGCCTTTAACCCGTGTGCAGCGAACGCACCAAGCATTACAGCAATAGCGCCAGATACACCAGCAAAGGTGAGTAGGTACTTACTCTTCATTAAGCACCTCTTTAATAAATGCAGAAAGCTTCTCAACCGTTAATGCGATGTTCTGCTGTTCTGTGTAGCCAGAGCTCTTGCGCGGCTTGAAGCTGTGATCGCCATCGGGAATAAACTCGACTTGAATAGAATCCGATAGCTCGAAATCGACAAACTCTTCACGCTTACCAAAGGTATCGCGCTCGCCTTGAAGAATCAGACACGGCTTTTGCAAAGAGGCAAGATGCTCACCTTTGTAATTCTCTGGTTTACCCGGAGGGTGGAAAGGGAAACCCAAACAAGCCATTGCTGCGACTTTATCTAGCTCAGATAAGTGGCTCGCCATACGGCCTCCCATCGACTTACCACCAATCACAAGCTTGTCAGCATCAGTTTGCTCAATAATCTCTTGATAGGCTTCAAGCAGCTTAGGCGCTCTATCCGGCGGACGACGCTTACCATCTTCGGCACGCTTAATCATATAAGGGAAATTGAAGCGAACCACTCGTATCCCTTTAAAGGCTAATCCTTTGGCTACCGACTGCATGAATTCATGATCCATACCTGCGCCCGCACCGTGCGCAAAGATAAAGGTGATTGGATTATCTTCACCATCAATAATGATGTTACTCATCTAGTAAATCCTCTTGTTCACTTTGCGCTTTAGCCAGCATCCAATCACGGAAAGTAGCGATACGTCCCATGTCAGCTTGTTTCTCATGACACACCACATAGAAAGCGTTCTTGCTTACCAACACCTCATCAAATGGCGCAATTAAACGACCCGCTTCGATTTCAGGTTGTGCGAGAACGTTGTTACCCAGCGCAATACCCTGCCCGTGCGCGGCAGCTTGCAACACCATGGTTGAGTGGCTGAAGATCGGTCCATGGTTAACATTTACTCCATCGATACCGTTTTGTTTCGCAAACTGTTTCCAATCTTTACGAGACGTGTCATGCAATAGCGTATGACATGTTAAATCTTTTAGAGATTCTAATGGCTTTGTCCCCAGTAACACTGAAGGTGAACACAGTGGAATCAAGTATTCTTGATACAGCTTATCGGCTCTCAGTCCCGGCCAATTTCCTCGACCGTAGTAAATAGCCACGTCCACATCATCCGTCAACGAGCCTTCATCCATATCAACCGCTTTGATTCGAACATCAATATCAGGTTCTTGTTGATTAAAGTCAGCAAGCCTTGGCACCAACCACTGAATCGCGAAGCTTGGGGGTAAACTGATGGTTAACGCGCCCTTCTCACTTCTCTCAAGCACCTTATCAGTTGCCTCAGCCAGCGATGTAAATATATCTTTGATATCTAAGAAGTAGCTCTGCCCTTCTTCTGTAAGCAGTAAAGAGCGGTTTCTACGGCGAAAAAGCTTCAAAGACAGAAACTCTTCAAGCGCTTTGATCTGATGACTCACCGCAGCTTGAGTAACAAACAACTCTTCAGCGGCACGCGTAAAACTCAAGTGTCGAGCCGCAGCTTCAAACACTCTTAACGAGTTTAATGGGGGTAATCGACGAGACATAGTTACTCTCTAAATAAGCATTAGTTTTTTTTATCTGAAACATTATAATTTGTCCATTGCCTAGCGGCTAGAGAAATTCTATATTTCATTCCGCAGCAGCTAGCCTGAACGGCTTGATTCTCTCTAGAATCAATTGGCTCAGCTCCTGCGATGTTGTGTTTGCAAACTCGTACTTTTCGAGTTGGGTAGAGTTCTACCAAATGTTTTGTTACAGCTACGCGCTGAAACGAGGCATCTACTTCCTGTATTTATTTTGACCTGTCTGTCAAATTTGTTTACACCGCCTATAAGGCGGTGTTTTTTTATGCCCAAAGCAAAGTAACAACAAGTTTATCAATAGCTGTACTAATTAATCCTTACTATTTCTTTACTCTAATCACAAAATGTAACGCCCGCTTACTTAAACAATCATACGCATACAAAAATAAGCATTTAATTGCACCTTTTAGTAACAATGCAAATGCTAACAGTGCAAACTAAAAATCGATTTATAACATCAGCTTGGGTGTAAACAAAAAGACCATACGAGCAACACAGTGGAACAACTGTATCGATTACAGAATAACAATCAACCGGTAAATAAAAAGCCGCTTACTTTTCAGTAAGCGGCTTTCTGTATCTGTTACAACCTAAGTCGTGCTCTAAGCTAGCAGACTATGGGCGGTAAACCTTAACATTCTTGAAGCCCTGCTCTTGCAGGTAAAGCGCTTGCAGACGGCTCATAACACCGCGGTCACAGTACAGTAGGTACTCTTTACCTTGGTCTAAGTCACCAAATTGCGTCGCTAACTTGTAGAAAGGAAGGTGTTTTACATCAACGCCATCGATTTCTAATGGGCTTTCGTCTTCTTCGTCTGGGCTACGAATATCAAGGACGATAGCGTGCTCAGCAACAGCTTGAACCTGTTCCACTTCTGGAGCTTGCTCTTGGCTCTCTTTCTCAATGTCACGGATATCCATAACACGAGCGTTCTCGATCACTTTCTCTAGCACTTCAAAGTTAAACTTAGCTTCTTCTGCTTCAAGTTTACCTTTCTTCGCTTTCACTGTTGGCTTCTTAGAGATAACACCACAGTATTCTGGCATTACTTTCGCGAAGTCTTCAGTGCCGATCTCGCGCGCAAGATCAATGATGTCTTCTTTGTCCCAGTTGATAAGTGGACGAAGGATCAGCGTATCCGTTACGTTATCGATGTGACGCAGGTTAGTTAGTGTTTGGCTTGATACCTGACCTAGTGCTTCACCAGTAACCAATGCTTCGATCTTGAACTTATCTGCAACCATGCCACCAGCACGCATGAACATACGCTTAAGCACCACGCCCATTTGGCCGTCTTCTACGTTCTCAAGGATTTCAGCAACAACCGGTTCGAAATCAACAGAGATGAACTTCACTTTTGCCGAAGAACCGTACTTGTTCCATAGGTAATGAGCCACTTGCTTAACGCCAATCTCGTGCGCAGGACCGCCAAGGTTGAAGAAACAGTAGTGAACTTTAGAGCCACGTTTGATGTGTAGGTAGCTTGATACGCCAGAGTCAAAGCCGCCAGAGATCAAGCTCAATAGGTCTTCTTGAGTACCAAGAGGAAAACCACCAAGGCCCTTGTGGCGAGCGAGAACTTGGTTAAGTTTGTCGTTCGCAACTTCAACTTTAACCGTAACTTCTGGATCTTTCAGCTTAACGCGTGCCGACTCAACCGCTTGGTTCAGACCGCCACCTACGTAGCGCTCAAGCTCGATAGACGTAAACTCATGCTTACCACGACGCTTAGCACGAACAGAGAATGTTTTACCTTCAATGTCAGCACGGCTGCGCTCTAATACTTGCTCATAGATATCGTGCAAGTCTTTGAATTCAGACTGTTGAACTTCAAGAGAGTGGTGAATACCAGGAGTGTGAGTCAGAGCCTCTAACACTTCTGTGTAGTACTTATCACTCTCAGACGTCACTTCGATATGGTCACGACGGTTAAATACCGCAACACCTTCACAGCGACGCTGAATAACGTTACGAATGTTGCACTCTAGAATCCTTGTGAAGCGCTTACGCACCGATTCACTTTTTACAAAAATTTCCGGATGGGGCTTAACAATAAATTTCATAGTACGTTCACAACATTAATGTTCAAAGTTTTTAAAAGGCTCTTCGCCAAGTAAATTGGAGAATTTACACAGCACTTGAAGCAAGAGTAGATCATATCTAAATCTAAGGGCGCGAATTATACATGAGAAAGTGAAACAAGGAAAAGAGTGCTTGCTTAGGCACCAGTAATAAATGCGCACCTTATTAAAAATAGCATGCTTACTCACTGCCGGTAGACAAAGAGGTCAATCAACCGTTCATCGCCCAAATAAAAAGCCCAACCTCATCATAAGGTTGGGCTTTCTGGTCAATTACATCTCTCGAGATAACTCAGGCTATTGAGAGATAGCTGGGACTTCGTCACTGTATAGCGGCTCACCTTGCATAATGCTGATTTCTACACGGCGGTTTAGGCTGCGCTGCCATTCAGTATCGTTAGGCTCTACTGGCTCTGTATCCGCCATACCACGTACTCTCAAACGTTGATGAGAGAATCCGCGAACCTTTTCCATCTCTTGAGCAACAGATACCGCTCGCTGAGATGACAGATCCCAATTCGAGCGATACAGCTCAGAATCAAGACGTTGATTATCAGTGTGACCTGAGATTCGAACAATGCCCGGAACATCTTTCACCAATTCAGCCACCTGTCTCACCAAAGGTCGAAACTTAGGCTGTAAGAAAGCAGAGCCCGATGGGAATGCACCCTTCTCACGAATTCGAATCACAATCTGTTGGCCTAGATTTTCCACCTCAATCGCGCCTTGGTCGATCTCTCGTTCCAACGCCTTCTTGATGCTTTCCATCAAGGTTTCCATCTCTTGAGATTGAGCTTCGGCTTGCTGTTGCTGTTGGTCTGACTCAGAGTTTTGGTTGTCGTGAGTCGATACCTCTGGCGACTTGCCTCCAGTCATCTTGCCTTGGTCACGCATGGTACCACCAGCGCGCTCAGATTCACCTTCATGAAATTCCAACGTCTGCTGAGTGATATCTATCGTTTGCTGCATGATCACATCAATTGGCGTTGGCTCTGGGCGACCAGGGCGAAACTCTTGTGCAATGATGCTGGTCCCTTTCGGGATGTCTTTGACTTCTAGGCGGTTCTGCACACCAAATGCGAACTTCATCGAGCCAGCGATCTGCTTAAACTTCAGTACATCCATCTCAGAGAATGAGAGTAGAAGTACGAAGAAACACATCAGCAGTGACATCAAGTCAGCAAATGTTCCCATCCATTGAGGTAACCCCGGAGGAGGACATTTACATGGATTCTCTTCATCCATCTTCAACTCCTCTTACGCAGGTTCACCATCAATCGTACGCTTACCTTCATTTAGGTAACTCTTCAGGTAACCATCAATAACTCGTGGGTTTTGACCATCTTGAATCGCTAACACACCATCCATCACCAAACGACGGTTCAGTGTCTCTTGGTCACGACGCAGTGCAAGCTTGTCTGCGATAGGGAAAAACACCATGTTCGATAGAATTGCGCCATACAGCGTAGTCAAGAGTGCAACTGCCATCGCAGGGCCGATCGCTTTAGGGTCATCCATGTTCGAAAGCATGGCAACCAGACCCACCAAGGTACCGATCATACCCATTGCAGGAGAAACATCACCAAATGCAGAGAACACCTTCGCCCCCTGTTCATGACGCTCGGTGGTTAGCGCAATATCTTTTTGCAATGCAGCACGCACTACATCACCATCATGACCATCGACTAACAGGTCGATGCCCTTTTGCATAAAGCTGTTGCTGATTTCCATCTCTTCGAGTGCTAAGAAGCCACCTTTACGAGCAGCATCTGCCATTTCAACAATTTTAGCGATAAGGTCTTCTGGCTCATCGGCTTTAAACATAAAAGCTTTGCCGGCAATCTTAGTCGCGCCAAAGAACTGTCCCATGGTGAACTTCATCAGAACAACAAACGTTGAACCGCCAACCACGATCAATATGGATGTCGTATCATAGAACATCCCGAGGCTTCCACCTAGGATCATTGCCATGATTACAAAGGCAAATCCACCAATCAAACCTATTAGGGTTGCTAAATCCACTGAGCACTCCTCATGCTTTTTTGTAGCTCTATGTCGACGATAATCTTTTTATCGGCAAGACTATAAGATCTTTTAGTAAATTCTTGGCCTAAATATCACACTTTTGCTTTTTGTATCACAACTATTACCCGCTTCCCCGTTCTCGAGCAGTCATAAACTCGATAAAGGTGAGGTTATTAGATGAAAGTGGCTTCAAGCCTCTTAAAAACGAACTTTCTAGCAAAATTTATTGGTTACATTTGACCATCTCAACGCCCTAAGGTAACGTTCGTTCATCTTTCCAAACGCAGATTTATTATGGCTACTAAGAAACCTGAAAATATGAGCTTTGAAGCGGCAATCGAAGAGCTCGACGGCTTGGTTGATCAACTAGAAAACGGTGATCTAGCTTTAGATGATGCGCTGAAAAAATTTGAACGAGGTATCTCCCTCGCTCGTGCCGGTCAAAGCAAACTAAACGATGCTGAACAGCGTGTTAGCATCCTACTGCAAAATGATGAAAACGCAGAACTTAGTGACTTTAACCCACAACCAGAATAACGAATTGTATGAGATCCCCTATGATCGAGACTTTATTGTCTTATCAGGCACGTAATAACGAGCAACTGAACCTTTGGCTTGATCGCCTGCCACACCAAAATCAGAACCTGATCAACGCAATGCGTTATGGGTTACTTTTAGGCGGCAAACGCGCGCGTCCATTTCTTGTCTATATTACAGGGGAGATGCTCGGTTGCACCGCTGAAGAGCTCGACACTCCAGCTTCTGCAGTCGAATGTATTCATGCCTACTCTCTGATTCACGACGACCTGCCAGCAATGGATGACGACGAACTGCGTCGTGGCCATCAGACTTGTCACATCAAATTCGATGAAGCGACCGCCATTTTAACGGGCGATGCCCTACAAACTCTGGCATTTACTATACTTGCAGAAGGCACATTAAGTGCTGACGGGGAAAGCAATCGCGTTCGAATGATTCAACGCCTAGCTGAAGCCTCTGGTGCTCAAGGTATGTGTATTGGTCAGGCGCTCGATATCGAAGCTGAAAACCGCGCGGTTACGCTAGAAGAACTGGAAGAAGTTCACCGCAATAAAACGGGCGCTCTTATGAAAAGTGCCATCCGTTTAGGTGCACTGGCTGCAGGTGAAAAAGCGTTTGAGGTGCTCCCTCAATTAGATAAATACGCAGATGCCATCGGGTTAGCCTTCCAAGTTCAAGACGATATCTTAGATATCATTGGCGACACCGAAACTTTGGGTAAACCACAGGGTTCTGACCAAGGTTTGAACAAAAGCACCTACCCTTCTTTGCTAGGTTTAGAGGGCGCTCAAGAAAAAGCGCAATCTCTACTGCAGGAAGCGCTTCAAGCTTTGGCTGCAATCCCATACAATACCCAGTTACTCGAAGAGTTCGCCCGATACGTCATCGAGCGCAAGAACTAAGACAATAAGCGCGCATTACCTATGACTCTTGATATATCAAAGTACCCAACTCTTGCTTTGGCTGATAAGCCAGAGGATTTGCGTCTTCTCCCGAAAGAGACGCTAACACAGCTTTGTGATGAATTACGCACCTATCTTCTTAACTCAGTGAGCCAATCAAGTGGCCACTTAGCGTCAGGTCTAGGTACGGTAGAGCTCACTGTAGCTCTGCATTATGTGTACAACACGCCTTTTGACCAGTTGGTTTGGGATGTTGGCCACCAAGCATACCCGCACAAAATTCTTACTGGTCGTCGCGACCGTTTGTCGACTATCCGTCAAAAAGATGGACTACACCCATTCCCATGGCGTGAAGAGAGCGAGTACGACACCCTTTCTGTTGGTCACTCTTCAACATCGATCAGTGCTGCACTCGGTATGGCGATCAGCGCGAAGAAAGAAGGCAAGAACCGTAAAGTTGTGAGTGTGATTGGTGACGGTGCTATTACTGCCGGTATGGCATTTGAAGCCATGAATCACGCGGGCGATGTTCACAATGACATGCTGGTTATCCTTAACGATAACGAGATGTCGATTTCTGAAAACGTAGGCGCGCTGAACAACCACCTAGCTCAAGTTCTTTCTGGCAGTCTTTACACGTCTATTCGTGAGGGCGGCAAGAAAGTGCTATCTGGTGTTCCACCGATTAAAGAGCTAGTTCGTCGTACAGAAGAACATCTTAAAGGCATGGTTGTTCCTGGCACCATGTTTGAAGAGCTAGGCTTTAATTACATTGGCCCAGTAGACGGCCACGATGTAAACGAGCTGATTAAAACGCTTAAGAACATGAGAGACCTAAAAGGTCCTCAGTTCCTGCATATCATGACCAAGAAAGGTAAAGGCTACGAGCCAGCAGAGAAAGATCCAATTGGCTACCACGGCGTACCTAAATTCGATCCTGCACACTCAAGCCTGCCTAAGAGCACCAGCTCTAAGCCAACGTTTTCTAAGATTTTTGGTGACTTCTTATGTGATATGGCTGCGCAAGATCCTAAGCTGATGGCTATCACGCCAGCAATGCGTGAAGGATCAGGCATGGTGCGTTTCTCGAAAGAGTACCCAGAACAATACTTCGATGTTGCCATTGCTGAGCAGCACGCAGTAACGCTGGCAACCGGTATGGCGATTGCGGGTGATAAGCCGATTGTCGCTATCTACTCGACATTCCTACAACGTGGCTACGATCAACTGATCCACGATGTGGCTATCATGGATCTACCGGTTATGTTCGCGATTGACCGTGCAGGTCTTGTGGGTGCCGACGGTCAAACACACCAAGGTGCGTTCGACTTAAGCTTCATGCGCTGCATTCCAAACATGGTGATCATGGCACCAAGCGACGAAAACGAATGTCGCCAAATGCTTTACACTGGCCACCAGCACAATGGACCAAGTGCGGTTCGATACCCTCGTGGTAATGGCATGGGCACAGAGATTCAAAGTGAGTTTACTGCACTTGAGATTGGTAAAGGCCGTATCGTTCGTGAAAGCTCAAAAGCAAAAGATGGCGCTAAGGTTGCTATCCTAAGCTTTGGTACTTTCCTAGAAAATGCACTTCAAACCGCTGATGCAATGGATGCGACCGTTGCAGACATGCGCTTTGTTAAGCCGCTAGATGAAGCTCTAATCAAACAACTTGCCGCTGACCACGATGTACTGGTGACTATCGAAGAGAATGCGATTGCCGGTGGTGCAGGTGCAGGTGTGATTGAATTCTTGATGCAAGAGAAATTGCTAATGCCAGTACTGAACCTTGGCCTACCAGACAAGTTCATTGCTCAAGGCACTCAAGGTGAACTGCATGAAGAGCTAGGCTTAGACGCGAAAGGTATTGAGAAGTCTATCTCTGAGTACCTTGCTAAATAGCTTTCAGTAGCGAACTGCATAAGCAACAAGACAAAAAAAGGTTGGCCCTAGGGTCAACCTTTTTAGTATTCGCTAACTCATTAGCTAGTCATTGTTTAAGTCAGTTGTTACAGCAAATTAGCAGCACGGCTTAAGAACAGGTGCGTCGTAACTCTCTGGTTCATCAGAGTAGATAGCAACATTAAAGTTCTCAACTAAGCCTGTTTCATCAACACACTGCTCTTGAAAGAACTGTTGAATTTCACGACGTTGACAATGTGCTTCAAATGCTTCGTTATCTGCCCAAATTTCGTTGAAAGCAATCGGGAAGCTCTGACCTTCAGCAAACGGGCTCTGGATGTGACGAGTTACTGTGTATTGAATACAACCATCTTCACGCAGAGTGTTTGGCTCTAGTGCTTTTAAAACCTCAAAAAGTTCGTTCAACTTGCCTTCTTTCGGTTGAAATTGAGCGATGCAGTAAACCTTCTTAGACATTGTAATTCCTTGTTTTATCTTATCTTTAATTAAACTAGCCAACCTGCGAAATGGGCCACAGCATACAGAGAAATCGCCGCCATAATACCTGCCACAATATCATCAATCATGATACCCAAACCGCCATGAATTCGAGCATCCAACCAGCCAATTGGCCACGGTTTTACCATGTCGAAGAAGCGGAATAGAACAAAGCCCGTCAACAACCATTTCCAATCATCGGCAGGAATGCTCAACATTGGCACTAGGCTCATGGTGATCCAAAAGCCCGCAAACTCATCCCATACGATAGAGCCGTGGTCATGTACGCCCATGTCATCTGAGGTCACTTGGCAGATTTTGATACCAATAATGCAGCTTATCACTACCACCGCGACATAAGCCGGGAACGGCAATTGAACCAATAATAGGTACAGAGGAATCGAGGCGAGTGTACCCATGGTTCCAGGAATAATAGGCGATAAGCCACTGCCAAAACCCGTTGCTAGAAAGTGCCAAGGGTTTTTAAGAGAGATTGCAGATAGTGGGTTTGTCATCAATTAACCTTAAAGTGATCGTAACCGGTTAAGCTCCAGCTCAGCGGTTCACCATTATTGTGTAGTTCAAAGTATTCTACAGGTCTTATTTGACCAATACAGGTGACTTTTGTTCCAGTGTGTGACAAAGCACTTTCAAGAGAGCCTTTGTTTTCTTCAGGGACGGTAAAGCAAAGCTCATACTCTTCACCACTGGTCAGCGCATACTGCTGCGCCGTAGCGATATCAGGGGCAAACTGACGTAATTCAGGTGAGATAGGTAAAGTACTCACATCAATACTTGCACCCACCTGTGAGCGCTTAAGGATGTGTTTGAGATCTGCAATAACACCATCTGAGATATCAATAGCCGACGAAGCAAGATTGACAAGCGCTTGACCCGCTAACACTCGTGGAGAACTGATATAGTGTCTCTCTTCAAGCTCCCTCGCATACGGCTTAGCTTGGTTTTTATCAGGGTCTAATAGAACCTCTAGACCAGCCTTGCTGTCGCCCAGATTACCTGTCACGTAAATCCAATCCCCGACTTTCGCGCCATCTCTACGTAGGGCTTTCCCTTCTGGCACAAAGCCTTGTACCGTCAATGTTAGGCTCAGCGGCCCCTTTGTAGTGTCACCACCAATTAACTGAATACCAAAGTAGTCTGCAAGTTTGAAAAAAGAGTCGCAGAACGGCGCTAACCAAGCTTCATCTACTTCAGGCATGGTTAAGGCAAAAGAGACCCACGCCGGCGTTGCACCCATCGCAGCCAGATCACTGATGTTTGAAGCCAATGCTTTGTGTGCGACCCAAGCTGGGTTTGCTTCTGCTAAGAAGTGAGTACCCGCCACTAAGGTATCTGTGCTGATCGCGATCTCAACATTACTTGGCGCTTTAACCAAAGCGCAATCATCACCAGCGGCGAGGTGCACGTCTTTACGTTGAGGCTGTCGGTTTACGAAATATTTATCGATTAGGTTGAATTCACCAGACATCACATGCCCTATCTTTGGAATTTACTAACAAAAAAGGCCAGCATGAAAGCTGACCTTTAGATTCAATATACGTAGAGATTACTTCTTACGTACGTGTGGCGCTGCTTTATCAAGCACACCATTCACAAACTTATGGCTGTCTTCTGCTGCGAATACTTTCGCAAGCTCGATAGCTTCGTTGATAACCACTTTGTATGGTACATCTTCGCGACGAGTCATCTCGTACATAGCTAAACGTAGAAGAGCAAGTTCCATTAAGTCCAGATCTTGCATCGGGCGAGATACGAATGGACGAAGCTTGCTATCAAGTTCCATGTGACTAAGAGCAACACCAGTTAGTAGGTCGCGGAAGTATGCAACGTCTGTTTCTGGCATAGCAAGTGCAGGTTCTGCAGCATGATGTTCTTCTTCATCATACTTACCACCAGATAAGAACTGTTCTTCAACGGTAGCAATATTTTCTTTAGTAATTTGCCAAGAATAAATTGCTTGTAGAGCAAATTGACGTGCGTTACGACGTGCGGCTGGTTTCACACTGGCCCCCATTAGGAATCGATTTCAGAAAGAACGTTGATCATCTCAAGTGCGCTTAGTGCAGCTTCTGCACCTTTATTACCAGCCTTGGTTCCTGCGCGTTCAATAGCTTGATCGATCGTATCAACAGTTAGTACGCCGAATGCAACTGGAAGAGAGTATTCCAGAGACACTTGCGCCAAACCTTTATTACATTCACTACAAACATAGTCAAAATGAGGCGTACCGCCACGAATTACTGTACCAAGAGATACAATCGCGTCGAACTTACCTGTTTTTGCAACGCGTTGCGCTACAAGTGGAAGTTCTACTGCACCAGGACAACGAACAACAGTGATGTTGTCTTCGCTTACTTGTCCGTGACGTTTTAAAGTATCGATTGCACCAGAAAGTAAACTTTCGTTAATAAAACTGTTGAAACGAGCAATAACGATAGCAATTTTTGCATTTGGCGCTGGGAAGCCACCCTCGATCACTTTCATAAGCCTTCCTTTAACTATTTTCATCAAGTGAGAATCGCCGGATTCTAGCATAAAACTGTGAGCAATATCTAATGCTAATTTAGAAGAACAGACACCGGAGATGTAAAGATGATAGCCAAGCCTCGCTCCCAACTATTTAGGAGCAACAGGTCGCTAAGCGCCAACGCTTGATACGATAAAAGTCAGGCTCAGCGACTGGGCTCTTTTTGTCCGATTTCGAACCAAAAGAGCCGCTCAAATCATCATAAAATATGTTGCTATAAACTAGTATGTAAGTGGTTACTCACAAACGTATTCAACAACGTTAAGACCAAAACCACCAAGAGCATGGTAACGCTTAGTGCTTGAAGACAATAGGCGCATATCATGAACGCCTAGGTCTTGTAGAATTTGAGAGCCGACACCAACGCGACGAGAAGTACCTTGCTTCTTAGCCATAGTTGGTTGCTCGTTCTTATCTTGAGCTTCGAATGTCTTCACTTTGTGAATCAAAGAATCAGACGACTCTTCGTTGCCTAGAATAACCAACACACCACCTTCGTCGCCAATGCGCTTCATCGCCTTATCTAGCGACCAGCTACGCTCAGTACCACGATCAGAATGAAGCAGATCGGTGAAGGTATCATGTAGGTGAACACGAACCAGTGGAGCTTTACCCGTTAGGTCACCTTTTTGCATTGCATAGTGGATTTGGTTGTCGATAGTGTCACGGTAAGTCACGAGTTCAAAGTCACCGAACTCAGTCGGTAGGTGACACTGTGCAACGCGCTCAATCGTGGTTTCTGTGTTGTTACGGTATTCGATCAAGTCGGCAATCGTGCCTAGCTTGATGTCGTGCTTTTCAGCAAACACTTCAAGATCAGGGCGACGAGCCATGGTGCCGTCATCATTTAGGATCTCAACGATAACCGATGCAGGCTCACAACCCGCTAAACGTGCTAAATCACAACCCGCTTCAGTGTGACCGGCGCGAGTTAGAACACCACCCTCTTGTGCTGTTAGCGGGAAGATGTGACCAGGTTGAACAAGGTCAGCCGCTTTTGCATCTTTCGCAACAGCTGCTTGAACCGTCACAGCGCGGTCAGACGCAGAAATACCTGTAGTTACACCCTCAGCAGCTTCAATCGAAACGGTAAAGTTAGTGGTGTACTGTGCGTTGTTGTCTTGAACCATAGGCGCAAGACCCATGCGGCTTGAACGCTCTTTAGTCAAGGTTAGGCAGATTAAACCACGGCCGTACATCGCCATGAAGTTAATCGCTTCTGGCGTCACATGTTCTGCTGCCATGATCAGATCGCCTTCATTTTCGCGATCTTCATCATCCATCAGGATAACCATTTTTCCTAGGCGAATGTCTTCAATAATTTCTTGAGGAGTACTAATTGGCATTGTTCTATATCCTTTGAAATGGTTCTGCTTCCTAGAACCGACACTATTTAAACCTGATGATATTGCTTCGCTCTACAAAGTGACGCTCAGCGCACTTCATATCACCGATTAGGCAAAACCATTCTGTTGTAAGAATTCCATCGTCAATCGAGATTCAGGTTCAGACTCTTGTTGCTGACCTTGGAGTAGGCGCTCCATGTAGCGCGCTAACACATCCACTTCTAGATTCACTTTACGACCAACATGAAATTGATCGATGGTGGTTTCTGAAGAGGTATGAGGAACAATCGTCAGCTTAAATGCATTCTTACGTAAATCGTTCACAGTAAGACTAATGCCATCGACGGTAATCGAGCCTTTTTGAGCAACGTACTTTGAGATTTCAGCGGGCATTTCGACCCAGAACTCAATCGCACGGCCTACTTGGTTGCGCTCAACAATCTCGCCTACACCATCTACGTGACCCGATACGATATGACCACCGAAACGTGTCGTCGGGAGCATCGCTTTCTCTAGGTTCACCTTGTCACCCGCTTGGTAATCAACAAAGCCCGTTTTTTTCAGGGTCTCAAGTGACAAATCAGCACTGTAGCTGTGGTCGTTAAATTCCACGACCGTCAAACACACACCGTTGGTTGCGATGCTATCGCCTAACTGAACGTCGGCCATATCAAGCTTACCCACGTTAACCGTTACGGTAATGTCTTCTCCGCGGGGAGTGATTGCACTCAATGTACCTACGGCTTCTACAATTCCTGTAAACATTTTAAAACTCTTTTTGTTGTCAACGACATGTATGTAGTTGGAGTGACTATTTCGAGATTGGTTTAGCCACGATGCGAATATCCACACCAACCTGTCGAACATCTTTAATTTCTAGGTCAATAACATCAGACATCGAAGTGAGCCCTAACGCGCCCATCAAACCTCTTCCGTCACTGCCCATAAGTTTAGGAGCTAAATAGAGGATTAGCTCATCCACCAGCTGTGCTTCAATCAAGCTTTTTGCCAATGTTGCACCCGCTTCGACCCAAATATGGTCGATATGATTAGCAGGTAATTGGCGCATCAAATCGTGTAAATCTAACTGGCCTGTATCAGTAGTACCGACCTCAATGTCAGCAGACGCCTCTGCGACTCTTAATACAGGTGTTGGCGATTGGTATAACTTGAGCTCAGGGCGCAGTTGGTTTCGACGATCAAGAATCACACGAATAGGCTGACGCACATCAGCTTCAGCATAATGAGCTTGTGCGCTACTTGGTAATTCAGCCCAGCGAACATTCAGTGAAGCGTTATCATCAATCACCGTTTGGCTGGTTGATAACACTGCGCCCGCCTTTGCTCGATAATTTTGAACATCACGGCGCGCTGCTGGCGATGTGATCCACTGGCTCTGACCATTTGCTAGCGCCGTTTGCCCATCGAGACTGGCTGCCATCTTAAGCTGAACAAAAGGCATGCCTGTTTGCATGCGTTTAATAAATGCAGGGTTCAAGTCTAAAGCATCTTGCTCCAGTAAACCGATTTCAACTTCAATGCCCGCATCACGCAGCATTTTGATGCCACGACCAGCGACTTTCGGGTTTGGATCCTGCATCGCACAAATGACTTTAGCCACTTGAGCCTTAATCAAGCCCTCGGCACACGGTGGTGTACGACCATAATGAGAACAAGGTTCCAGTGTGACATAAGCCGTCGCACCTTTTGCCTTATCACCCGCCATTCGCATGGCATGCACTTCAGCATGAGGTTCACCCGCTTTGGCGTGAAAGCCTTCACCAACAATTTGTCCATTGGTTTGTACAATCACACAACCGACATTTGGGTTTGGCGCAGTAGTGTAAATGCCGCGTTTAGCTAAATGGATAGCACGCGACATCATTTGATAATCTAGGGGAGAAAAGTTAGACATGACTGAGGGATTAATCCTCTAATTTAGCGATTTCTTCGCCAAACTCTCGAATGTCTTCAAAGCTGCGGTAAACAGAAGCAAAACGGATGTACGCGACTTTGTCTAACTCTTTTAATTGGCTCATGACTAGGTTACCAATCATTTCGCTTGGAACTTCACGCTCACCTGTTGCACGGAGTTGTGACTTAATATTACTGATAGCAAGCTCGATCGCATCAGCACTTACAGGGCGTTTTTCCAGAGCACGTTGCACACCACCAACCATTTTATCTTCGTTAAACGGTTCGCGGTTTCCATTCGACTTAATGACTTTCGGCATCACAAGTTCTGCCGATTCGAACGTAGTGAAACGCTCGCTACATGCAAGGCATTGACGGCGACGACGAACCTGATGGCCATCAGCAACCAGTCTTGAATCGATTACTTTAGTGTCGTTCTCTGAACAAAAAGGACAATGCATATCACCTCCAAATAATTGATTATCAGTGTAACGGAATTGCCAAACGTTAGGAAAGAAAAAGGGCCAATTAAGGCCCTTTTGTGTGCTGATTCATTGATTATTGCTACGCGATAGCAATTTTTAAAATGAGCTGCAGAGTAAAGTTAACGAGAAACATTAACCGCGAACAAGATAATTCGCTTTGCCCACCCATTTGTAGCTAGTCAGCTCTTCCAAGCCCATAGGACCACGAGCGTGCAGTTTCTGAGTAGAGACTGCTACTTCCGCACCTAAACCAAACTGTGCACCATCAGTAAAGCGAGTTGATGCATTCACGTACACGGCTGCTGAGCCTACCGAGTTAATGAAGCGCTCAGAGCTTTCTAAACTATTAGTCATGATCGCATCTGAATGGCTCGCGTTATGCACGCGCATGTGGTCAATCGCTTCTGCAACATCTGCAACCACTTTTACGCCAAGTGTGTAGCTTAGCCATTCGGTGTCAAAGTCATCTTCACCTGCATCACGCACGTCAGCGAAATCAGCAAGAAGCGCCTTCGCACTTGAGTCTGCTACTAGTGTCACTTTGTCCGCTAGACGTGTTTTAAGCTTGCCAAGGAACTCCTCAGCTACCGCTTCATGAACAAGCAAAGTATCTAGTGAGTTACATGCTGATGGGCGTTGTACTTTCGAGTTTTCAACCACATCGACAGACTTCTCAAGATCCGCGCTTTCATCAACGAAAATATGGCTGATACCGAAACCACCGATGATTACCGGGATAGTGCTGTTCTCTTTACACATCTTGTGCAGACCAGCGCCACCGCGAGGGATGATCATATCTACGTAGTCATCTAGCTTAAGCAGCTGAGAAACAAGTTCACGATCTGGCTTTTCAATGTACTGAACAGACGCAGCCGGAAGCTCCGCTTTCTCTAATGCAGACTGGATAACTTTTACAAGCTCCATGTTCGAGAAGAACGTCTCTTTACCACCACGCAAAATGCTTGCGTTACCTGTTTTCAGACACAGTGCCGCAATATCAATAGTTACGTTCGGACGTGCTTCATAGATAACACCAACCACACCAAGAGGTACACGACGACGAGACAATGACATACCGTTTTCCAGTACTTTGCTGTCGATTTCGCTGCCCACAGGGTCATTCAAGCTAATAACGTTACGAACGTCGTTCGCGATGCCCGATAAGCGTTCTTCATTCAGAAGTAGACGGTCAAGCAGTGCGTCCGTTAGACCTGCTTCTCGGCCCAGAGCGATGTCTTTTGCGTTCGCTTCTAGGATAACGGCTGCATTTGCTTCTAACTCATCAGCGATGATCGCCAATGCCTTGTTCTTTTGCGCCGTTGATGCGGTCGCTAGGTGAAAAGCAGCTTCTTTTGCTGCGATACCCATGTTAGTTAAATCCACGTTTAACTCTCCCTAAATTCTGTCTGCCTTTAGATGAAAAAGGCGATGAGTACTACGTGCATCTAGTGCAAAAGCCAGATGCGCCGTTCATCACCTTGTCATCTCGAACTATTCTTGGATAACGACAAGGTCGTCACGATGAATGACTTCTGACCCGTAATCGTAACCAAGGATGTCGCCAATATCTTTACTGTGCTTGCCTGCTATTTTTGCAAGGTCTTGGCTTGAGTAGCTAGCGATACCACGCGCGACTACTTTGCCTTTACTGTCTGTAACTTGGGTGACTTCACCACGAGAGAACTCGCCTTTAACTCGAACCACCCCTTTTGCCAACAAGCTGCTGCCTTTGGTGTTAACGGCATTCACCGCACCATCGTCAACCACGATGTCACCTGCAGAAGCTGGGCCAGCTAAAATCCAACGCTTACGGTTTTCAAGCGCCTCGGCTAACGGTAAGAAACGTGTGCCTTGAGGATTGTCACTCAAAGAGTCAAAAACCACATTTTCGGCGCTACCTGCTGCAATGATAACTTCAATACCTGCACGACGAGCGATGTCCGCCGCCTGCAGTTTTGTCGCCATGCCACCTGTACCTAGCGTAGTACCACTGCCACCTGCAATCTTACGCAGCGTGTCATCAATGGTTTTTACTTCTTTGATGAGCTCTGCATTTGGATCTTTGCGAGGGTCTGCAGTAAATAGACCTTTTTGGTCTGTCAGTAGCAAAAGCTTATCAGCGCCACATAAAATACCAACCAATGCCGACAAGTTATCGTTGTCGCCCACTTTGATTTCGTTGGTCGCGACTGCATCGTTTTCATTCACGACAGGAATAATATCGTGTTCAACGAGTGCGTTGATCGTGTCACGAGCATTCAGAAAACGCTCGCGGTCATCGAGATCAGCACGAGTCAGTAGCATCTGGCCAATCTTAAGGCCATAGATAGCGAATAAAGACTCCCAAACTTGAATCAACTGACTTTGCCCAACTGCAGCAAGCAACTGTTTGCTCGCCATTGAGTTGGGAAGTGCGGGGTAACCAAGGTGCTCACGTCCTGCTGCAATTGCGCCAGACGAAACCATAACCACAGAGTGGCCTTGTTTTTTTAATTCAGCACATTGACGAACCAGCTCAACCATATGAGCACGGTCTAATGCCAATGTTCCACCAGTTAAGACACTGGTACCCAGTTTAACAACGACAGTTTTACGCTGCGCTGTTGTCCCGCTTTGATGATTTGTTGTCATGAAGTCTTTTATGGATAAAACAAATAAGAGGTGATGTTTTAGCAATCAACAGGGGAATTCACAAGCAGAAAAGGTGCGAAATCGCACCTTTTTACTTTATATAGAAGAGTAACCTTTAAAATCAGACGAATTCGACAGACTCTTCGTCCAATTGGATGCTGATTTCAAACTTACTTTGAAGTTCATCAACCAGTTTTTGGTGGAAGGCTTCCTGAGTTCTAGTGACCTCAGAAACTGCCTTTTTAGGCAGAGGTAATGAATCCCACTTGCCTTCGATGTTGTATTTACCAATGTTGTACTTCGCCGAATACCCCTCTTCCGACTTGTCCAACTCCATCCACCAGCCCCAGAACTCACGCTCTTCTGGTGATTTTTTATCGTTAACACACACTGACAAGCAATCAAAAATATAGTGGCCTTCTTCTGATTGCGGCTCCCTCAAGTATGGCCCAATGGCCTTTAATACATTTAACAAGCGATAATGCGTTGGTTCTTGTGTCACTTCTGACATATTGAATCTCCATTTTCAATGTTAAGAATGACGTTACTCAGACTGCAATACGTTGAAAACATGCAGTTGGACTTTATAAATTTTCTCTGAGTATCAGGTACTTAATCTGTACACTTTTCATGCTTAACCAATTTAGGAGAAATGTCATCTAAATAATTCATCCTCAAGCCACTTTATCGCTAATTCGAGGGATTGCTCATAACCTTGTGTAATTGATTTCGATTTGATTTTCTTTGCCTTGCCGTAATCACTGTAAATAGCAACCAGTTGATTATCCATTGGCGGTGACACAGGATCCCCTTCTAAGGCTAACGCTAAGATAGGAACGCTGGTTTTACTGTTCGCCAACAGACCTTGGACCTTCAAAGACCACGCCATCAACTGACCAGAGAGACTATTGATATCAACAGCACCTTTACCTAAACGAGAAGCCAGTACATCCAAATGCATCTTCGGCATCTGCTTTAGTTTATCGGCATGCACAAAAATATCGTGAATTGGCGCACCAAGAGAGATACACGCTTTGATCTTCTGTTGCTCGATAAACGACAGCCTCACCATCGCATTGCCGCCAAAACGGAAACCAAACAAGCCCACTTTATGATGATCAACCCATGGGATATTTGGCAGCTCGTTCAATACCGCTTGGTGCAGGCACGAAGAATCTTCGGTTAACGGCCAATGAGAGCTGTGACCTATCGATGGCATATCTACGGTAAGCATCGCAATGTTCTTTGGCGCCAGATAATCCCTAAACAAACGCCACATGTCCGTTTGTAAGCTATCTAAACCAGCACTCACGATTACAACAGGTTGAGGCTTGTCGGTTTTCGCTAGGTGTAGGTTGGCTTTGATTTTCTTGTTCTGATACGGCACCTCAATCTGCTTAACAATCAGCTTAGTGTGCTTAATCGCTTCAGAATAGGCTGCGTTTGCTAACACTTGGGCCTGAGCTGCCAGATTGTCATTTTTTAGATGCGGGTAGCCTGCAATACTAAAACATAAAGAGGCCGAGAACAGCTCTTCAGCCACCTCTTCACCGCTTTTTTCATTGGAGCGGTTCTGATGCAACATGCCCAACTTGGTCCACTCATAGGCCCAGTTACCACTGCGGTACCCCATCACTGTGTCTAGCCACTCATCGGTAGTACGAGAGTTGTCTGACGACGCGATTCGAGCCAGTACGGCTTCTTGCTCAATAGGATTCACGCCTTGCCATACCCACTGAAGACGCCTTAGGTTTCGGTACCATGATGAGTTTTGCTGTTCACGCTTCTCATCCAATAACGCTTCAGAGCTTGGCATGTATTGTGTCAGCATTGAGGTCTCTTTGGCCTGCTTGTGCTTTACAAACAAGGTTTCCGAAAGGTTCGAGCTCGTTTCTTCTGGTTCAGACATTGGGATACTTAATAAGAAATGATTTTCACTAATAATATAAAAAAAAATGACCCTATAAAGGGTCATTTCTCAAAAAACTAAGTTTACGCTTATTTTGACTTGCGATTTACTGGCTCAACGTAGCTTAGGCTAGTATCCCAAGGTTGCTCAATCCACGTGTCTTGAGCGATATCAACAATGTACTCGTCTAGTAGGTGCGCGCCAGAAGGCTTAGCACATACCGCGATCAGTTTAGCTTTAGGGTACATTTCGCGAAGCTTACGTGCAGTGTCACCACTATCAACAAGATCTTCAACGATTAGGAAACCTTCGCCGTCACCTTCAGGTGCTTTAACGACAGTCATATCACGTTGGTGATCGTGGTCGTAGCTAGAAATACAAATCGTATCTACGTGACGAATACCCAGTTCACGAGCCAAGATTGCACCAGGAACCAAACCACCACGGCTTACAGCCCAGATACCTTTCCACTGCTCTGCTGGCATTTGCTTTTCTGCTAGTTGACGGCAGTAAGTCTGCATGTTGTCCCAAGTGATAACGAATTTGTTGCTCATAGTATAAAACCTAATAATTTTTCATGTTATTAGAGGCTATGCCAAACATAGCCTCTTCAGCGTTTAAGCAGAAATCTAGACGATTAAGCGAAAATGTATTTAAGAATAAAGATTACCGACATGATCCACACAGCAGGTGAAACGTCGCGACCTTTACCACTTAGCAGCTTAATTGCAGCGTAAGCGATGAAACCTAGTGAGATACCCTCAGCAATAGAGTACGTCAGCGGCATAAGTAGACATGTTACCACGACTGGTGCTGCTTCCGTAAGATCACGCCAATCAATGCCAACTAGGCCTGACATCATCAGAATTGCTACATAGAAAAGTGCGCCTGATGTTGCGTACGCCGGAATCATACCTGCAAGTGGTGAGAAGAAAAGAGCAAGAAGGAAAAGTACGCCCACGACAACAGCCGTTAGACCAGTACGACCACCTTCAGCAACACCAGAAACACTCTCTACATATGAAGTCGTGTTCGATGTACCTAGAAGAGCACCGATAGACGTTGCTGTTGAATCAGCAAGCAGTGCTTTGTTCAGGCGAGGTAGTTTGCCATCTTCTTTAATTAGGTTCGCTTTTGTAGCAACACCCACTAGCGTACCCGCTGTATCGAATAAGTCGACGAATAGGAAAGCAAATACAACAGAGATCATACCGATTTCAAATACTGCAGAGAAATCAAGCTGCATGAAAGTCGGAGCAAGGCTTGGTGGTGTAGACATGATACCGCCGTACTGAACGTCACCAATGATAATGCCAAGAGCTGTAATAGCTAGAATTGCAATCATTACTGCACCTTTCACACCACGGTGTACAAGGGCAATAGTAAGGAAGAAACCAAGAGCACCAAGGATAGGAGCAATAGCAGTAATGTCGCCAAGAGATACTTTAGTTGCAGGGTTAGAAACCACGATGCCAGCATTGCTAAGTGCGATAAACGCTAGGAAAAGACCGATACCCGCAGAGATACCTACACGCAAAGACATAGGAATCGAGTTGATAATCCATTCACGGATCTTAAAGATACTCAAGAAGATGAAGATCACACCCGAAACAAACACTGCCGCTAGAGCAACTTGCCAGGTGTAACCCATGCCCATCACAACCGCGTAGGTAAAGAAGGCATTCAACCCCATACCGGGAGCTTGAGCAATTGGGTAGTTAGCAACAAAGCCCATGATGAAACAGCCAATAGCAGCCGCTAAACAGGTTGCTACAAATACAGCGCCGTGGTCCATACCAGCATCAGCTAGGATCATTGGGTTTACAAAAATGATGTAAGCCATTGTTAGGAAGGTTGTTAGACCTGCGATGATTTCAGTGCGCACATTGGTGCCGTTTTCACTGAGTTTGAATAGCTTTTCGAACATTATCGAATCCTATAAGGGTAAAAAGTAAACGGTTGCGTAATCGATTGGCTGTGGATTATAAAGTTATCAAATAACAAATTCCAGATAGAATTAAGGCTCTAAATAATATTTATCAGAATGACGTATGAAACCAAGCGATTAAAAATCATATCAAAAAAGAAAAATACACATTAAAAACAATAGACTAAAAACAATTTAACGGTCGTATTTATTTGATTACTTTTTCAACTATCAGTTATTTTCATTAAGAATCTGGCGCTAAATTTGCCAATTCAAACCCACAATATTTATCCGATTTTCAACAGAATCGGTAATAAGGCTCAAATTGATATTTTGCTGTTTAAAAAACAACCGAGCATAGTCGTAGATAGATGACGAATCACAGCTGGGGATAAAGTAGCAGGCAAAAAAAACGCCACTCAAAACTGAGTGGCGGTAGAATCTGTCAACCAAGAGGGTTGTTAGAGAATTCCAATATATAGGGGTGAACAAAACTGTTCGAGTTACATGCTTACGGTATTAGTAACCGAAACTTGTAGGGTATGCAAAGTTGCTAGTGTAAACAGAGTTGTTAAGCCAGAACATTGCAGATGGTAAACCTTTCATAACTATCACCTTAATAAATCAATAAAAAACGAATTTGATTTCTCGGTTCCTTGGAGGCGATAAACGGACTCATCCTTTGAGCATTTACTCTTCACTTCAGAAGTTGGTTACAAATATACCTTAAAGAAAAAAGATTACAAGTATTTTTTGCTTCAGGTCACACTTTTGACCAATACGGGTTATTTTGCAAACTTAATTTCGTAATAAAATTACAAAATAGACTTAAACAAACGTTTGCTTGCATCTTTTATAAGCATCAGAGCACTTATACAAGATCAAATGAACAAGATGGCGTTCAAAATTTGAAGCATTTCAGGTTTAGAAGCGCTACTCGTCAAAACACTCTAATGGTATGCTGTCGGCATCAAAACAGACCTATATTTTAGGTTTTTGCTCTATGTTTATACCCATAGAAAGCCTAAATATATGGTTATCAAATAAAAAAGGAGTCATCCGTGTCTGAATTCCATTCTGAGATCAGTAAATTATCCCCTGCCCCTATTTGGCAGTTCTTCGATAAGATTTGCTCAATCCCACACCCTTCTAAGCATGAAGAAGAGCTTGCTCAATACATTATTGCTTGGGCAACAGAGCAAGGGCTAGATGTACGCCGTGATCCAACGGGCAACGTATTCATCAAAAAGCCTGCGACGCCGGGCATGGAAAACAAAAAAGGTGTTGTGCTACAAGCTCACATCGATATGGTTCCACAAAAGAACGAAGATACGGTTCATGACTTCACTAAAGACCCAATCCAACCGTACATCGACGGTGAGTGGGTTACTGCAAAAGGCACAACGCTTGGCGCAGATAACGGCATGGGTATGGCATCATGCTTAGCGGTTCTTGCATCAAACGAAATCAAGCACGGCCCAATCGAAGTTCTGCTAACTGTAGACGAAGAAGCAGGTATGACAGGTGCATTCGGTCTTGAAGCGGGTTGGTTAGAAGGCGACATCCTTCTTAACACCGATTCAGAGCAAGAAGGCGAAGTGTACATGGGTTGTGCTGGCGGCATCGACGGCGCAATGACATTTGACATTGCTCGTACTGCAATCCCAGCAGATTTCGTGACTCGTAAGCTAACGCTTAAAGGTCTTAAAGGCGGCCACTCAGGTTGTGATATTCACACAGGTCGTGCAAACGCGAACAAACTGCTTGCTCGCTTCCTAGCTGGTCACGCGAAAGAGCTAGACCTACGCATCGTAGAATTCAAAGGTGGTAGCCTTCGTAACGCGATCCCTCGTGAAGGTTTCGTTACCGTTGCTGTTCCAGCGGCAAACCAAGAGAAACTGGCTTCGCTATACAACGACTACACAGAGCTACTTTCTACAGAGCTAGGTAAAGTAGAAGACAGCATCGTGACTTTCAACGAAGAAGCTTCAGTTGAAATGGGCGCACTTGCAGCTGCTGACCAAGCTCGCTTCATCGCAGCACTTAACGCGGCGCCAAACGGCGTGATTCGTATGAGTGATGAGATTGAAGGTGTTGTTGAGACATCTCTAAACGTGGGGGTTATCACGACAGAAGAGAACTCAATCACTGTACTTTGCCTAATCCGCTCTCTGATCGACTCTGGCCGTAGCCAAGTTGAAAGCATGCTTCACTCTGTAGCAGAGCTTGCGGGTGCGAGCATCGAGTTCTCTGGCGCTTACCCAGGTTGGAAGCCAGATGCAGATTCAGAAATCATGCACATCTTCCGCGACATGTACGAAGGCATCTACGGTCACAAGCCAAACATCATGGTTATCCATGCTGGCCTTGAGTGTGGTCTATTCAAAGAACCTTACCCGAACATGGACATGGTTTCTTTCGGCCCTACTATCAAGTTCCCTCACTCTCCAGATGAGAAAGTGAAGATTGATACGGTTGAGCTATTCTGGAACCAAATGGTCGCGCTACTAGAAGCAATCCCAGAAAAAGCTTAATTCGATAAGCTACGTTTGTTCAATAAATGGTGTTTACAGTAAACACCATTTATTCAGACAAAATAAAACAGGTACTCAATGAGTACCTGTTTTTGTATCTAATCTTTGCAACCAGCTAAGACATTAAGCGCGTGACGCTGCGTAGCTCTCTAGCTCATCAATTGACGTTTGTGCAACGACTTCACCATCGATAAAGTACGTTACCATCTCGCCATCACGAACACCGATTAGTGTCGCTCGCTCACCAGACTGGTAAGTGATATCCATTTGGATAGTGTTTTCATCAATCTGCTGCATCTGACCTTTTTCGATCATATTTACATTAGTGATTGGACCTACAGGCGCTTCCGTTAGAGACGGATCTAGCTGATGGTTGATATCAATGTAAGTATCCACCTTAGTATCAAAGATATGCGGCGCACCCGTTAGTGGGTTGCTACCAGTCCAGAACTCTAGTGAGTTGAATACCAGGTAATCCGCTGCAACCGTTAGACCGTATGCCGGTGCCAACAGTAAGTTTAAGCCACCACGTGCGTAACGGTTATCAACGGCTTTAAGGTTGAACTTCATTAGGTAACCCGTTACTGCGTTGCTACCAACACAGCCAGATAAAGCAACAGATACCACTGCAAGTGCTACAACTTTTGAAATTGTTTTTTTCATTTTCATCTCGATATTTGAAATTGGCCGCCAGAAAATGGCGATGGATAATAGCAAGTGCGAAAAACACAATTATCAGAGTTAAATCAATAAATTGTCAGAAACCTTACAAATAAAAAGCGTATTCCAAAGAGGGCGCCATCCATGGAATACCGTTCCCGATGCGCCTCCACAAAAAAGTTTTGTCGTTACCGTAAACCGATTGATTCGTACTAAAAATCAACGATTGCTACATTCCGTGTTAACGAATTATCACCATGTTGAGAACAACCTAAATGGCAAGACTAAAACCTAATCAACCATTCGAATTACTTGGTTCTACTGTTCAGCCAGGACAGCGAATGGAGATTGAACTGCAAGCAGCTCAGCTTTACACGCACTCTCCACTTTCAATCCCGATTGAAATCATTCACGGTCGCCAAGCAGGTCCAACACTGATGGTAAACGCAGCGATTCACGGTGATGAGTTAAATGGTGTTGAGATTGCTCGACAGCTGACGAACGCTATCGATCCAAAGAAACTGAAAGGTACCTTGATTGTCGTGCCTATCGTTAACGTGTTCGGTTTCATCCATAAGTCTCGTTACCTACCAGACCGTCGCGATCTAAACCGTTGCTTCCCAGGTAGTGAGAAAGGATCGCTAACATCACGTATCGCTTACACTTTCTTCGAGAACGTGGCTAAGCACTGTGATTTCATTCTGGATCTACACACGGGTGCGATTCACCGTACGAACTTGCCACAAATTCGTGCGAACCTTTCGAACCCAGAAACCATGCGCATCGCAAAAGCCTTCGCGACCCCAGTGATCATCGACTCACCTCTGCGTGATGGTTCACTACGAAGTGAAGCGGAAAAGTTGGGGATTCCAGTACTGACATACGAAGGTGGTGAGGCACTGCGCTTTGATCACCTAGCGATTCGTGCAGGCTACCTTGGCATTCACCAAGTAATGAAAGAAATCGGCATGCTGCGTCCGAACCGTAAGAAGCTGCCAGAACCAGTATTGAGCAAATCCACCAGCTGGATTCGTGCAGAATCAGACGGTATCTTGCGTAACATGGTGAGACTAGGCGAACAAGTTGAAGCAGGACAAACTCTTGCCTACATCAGTTCTCCACTGGGTCATCAAGAGAGCCAAGTTATCACGACTAAAGGCGGTATCGTGATTGGCCAACAAACGCTACCTTTGGTGAACGAAGGTGATGCTGTGTTCCACATCGCTTACTTCAAGCAAGACGATGAAGAAGTGGGACAAACAGTAGAAAGCTACATTGAAGAAGTAGCAGAAGATGATTGGCTAACTGCGCTAAACAACTGATTAAGGCTTGAGAGAGCGATGTAAAAAGCGAGAAGCCAAAACCGTCGCTCTTAAGCAAATAGCAACGAACTCCACAAACGAAAAAGCCCCAATATAGGTGACTATATTGGGGCTTTTTTATAACTCCCTTATCTTAAAATTAAGGGACCTATAAATTAATCGTGCACCGAATTACTCAGCGTCTTCTTGCTCTTCTGCACGAGCTTTAGCGCGTGCTTCACGTGCTTGCTCAGCTTTAAGCTCTTTAGCGTGACGTAGTTCATCGCGCTCTTTACGTTGCTCCGCTTTACGCTCGTTACGTTCAGCTTGGTTTGCGATGAAAGATGCTAGCTCTTTCTCAGCCCACTCTTGTGCAAGCGCTTCTGTTTCGAAACCAGACTCACGCTTAGATACTGTTGTGCTGCGAGACGTTACTTGACGAGTAATCTCTGCACACCAGCCGTTGCGTTTTTCTGTAAGGCGGATATCAAATTTTTTGTTCTTAGACATGTTCTATTTTTTCCTAAGGGAGATCATTATGGGATCGGTCAACTTTGATAACTCCATCTAAGTGAGCATCTTTTAACACCATCCCTTGGTAAGCGCGGTATTAGAGCACAAATCAACGAATATTGCTGCAAATATTTGCAGCGGATCACACTCTAGTGCTGCAAATCGTTTGCGGCTCATTTTTAAGCACTCAACAGCCTCTAATCCCTAACAATTTCAGTCTCATTTCATCGGCAACCATCAAATGAACTATGCTCAAACAGAGATAAATGAGTCGTCTAACCCGTTAGCTTGGTAGGCGTTAATTATCTTCCCCTACTCCGCCCATAATTAAAATAGCTAAGGAGTTGCTATGGATAGCTTCATCAAAAATTTACCGAAGGTTGAGCTGCACTTACACATTGAGGGCACATTGGAACCAGAGCTGATGTTCGAACTGGCCAAGCGCAATAACGTATCGATCCCCTTTGAGAACCCAGAGCAAGTGCGAGATGCCTATCAATTCCACAACCTGCAGTCTTTTCTCGACATCTATTATCAAGGCGCCAATGTACTGATTCATGAACAAGACTTTTACGACCTCACTTGGGCCTACCTATTAAAGTGCCAACAAGACAATGTGGTCCACACTGAGATTTTCTTCGACCCGCAAACCCACACTGAGCGCGGTATCGCCTTCGACACTATTATCACAGGCATTACTCGAGCACTCGACCAAGCTGCACATGAACTTGGGATAAGCAGCCAACTGATCATGTGCTTTCTGCGTCACCTTGATGAAAACAGCGCGTTCGAGACACTCAAACAGGCTTTGCCTTACAAAGATAAAATCATTGCGGTTGGTTTAGATTCATCAGAACAAGGTAACCCACCCGAGAAGTTTAAGCATGTATTCCAAGAAGCGCTCAACCAAGGCTTCCTGACTGTCGCACACGCCGGAGAAGAAGGCCCTGCGCAAAACATTATCGATGCATTGAGTTTGTTAGGTATTACACGAATTGATCATGGCGTTCGCTGTGTTGAAGATAAAGAACTGATGGAGCAACTAATAGCCAAACGTACTCCACTGACGGTTTGTCCACTATCGAATACCAAGCTAAAAGTCTTCGATACCATGGAGCAGCACAACATTGTCGAACTACTGAGAAAAGGACTCTGTGTCACCATCAATTCCGACGACCCGGCTTACTTTGGTGGCTACATGAATGATAATTTCCTAGCGGTTGCCAACGCCCACCCTGTCACTCATCAAGAGTTAGCGCAGTTCAGTATTAATGCGGTGGAAGCGAGTTTCATCTCCCCTCATGCCAAAGAAGACCTGATTACGCAGGTACGCCAATACTTGATAGCGAACACTCAATAAGTTCATAAGTGTGTAGTTCAATCAAAAAAGGGAAGCTCAACGCTTCCCTTTTTATCAATATACCAAAATCAGTTTACCCCGGATGACCATCCACTCGTGGGGTAAGTAACATCATGCCGAATTTCCAAATAAACAGACCAAACGCCAACGTCCATAAGCCTGCGCTTAGGTTCACCATCTCAAACAAATAACCAGGGAAGAAGGTGACACCTAAGCTACGTACTAGCGCTGCCACAAAAATTGCAGAGAATGCGAGCGCCATGCTTGGTCCTTTGTAAATCGCACGACCAGTGTGTCCCATTGTCACTCGGGTTATCATCGCCAGAATCAAACCGCTCAAGCCACCAATTGCGAACAAGTGCAGCATGTTATGACTGGCAAATGGGTTCTCTAACAGGCCACGTAACAACAAGCTTAGAGGAATACACAAGTAAGCCGCATGCAGTGACCACACCAAAGGTTCAGATAGGGTTGTCCAGGGTTTCCAACGGATGAAGCGTACCAGTTGAGCAACACCGGCAAAAACCATTAATCCGCTGCCCATTTGAGCAAAGGCCAGAGGGAAGAAGCTCAGCACAAACAGTCCTACCAAAGGCAGGTTTGCAAGCCATTCCAACCACACCAATGGCTGCGCTTTTTCAAAGTTAAAGCGACGTGCAGTGAAGAATGGGATCACTCGTCCGCCCATGACAGACAGCAGCAAGGTAAACCACCACAGCATGGCTTGCCATACCGCTGATGATGGGAACGGAGGCATTCCCTTAATGGTCGCGTAGCTCGCAAAATTCGCCACAATCGCCAGTACAAACAGCGGAACGAAGAACAAGTTCTTCCAACCTTTCGACTGCACTACACGAAAACCGATCTCGTAAGCCGCGAAGATTAAGAACAGCGCTTCAATCGAAGAGATCAGCCACAGCGGAGCCGGCGTCCAAAACAGAATACGAGGTGCTAACCATAAACCGACTAGCGCGGCTAATCGATAATGCTTGGTGCCATTGACGCCTGTCCAGGTTTGCACGGCAGTGAGCACAAAGCCGACAACAATCGCCATCGAAAAACCAAACAGCATCTCATGCACGTGCCACCACAGTGCGGGAACGTTTAAAACCTCAGGCTGACCGTTTTGAAACATGATGACCCAAGCCACAATCGCAATCACGGCATAGAGACTGCCTAGAAAGAAGAAAGGTCGAAAGCCTAAACGCAGGTAGGCTGGAATCGCGTCTTCTACACTTTTATCTGTGATATTTAACAAACTCGCTCCTAATTCTCAGATAAGCGGCCAAGGTATTACCTAAACCAAATTTGGTGTGCATCAAATTCGATGCAATATGCAAATTACGTTGCATGAAACGCGCCAACTAGATAAAGCCAGAAAAAACAGCCACTCACGAGATTCAATAGCCAATAAACAAGTCAAAAAAACACAACCCAAAGAGTCATAAAGACATATAGATGTGTAAATAGAAACTTACTGACTTTTGCCATCTCGCCACATATAGTAAGACTAGTCTCAAATACAAAAGAACAGACAAGGAACGCGATGTATATTTTTGGTTATGGCAGCTTGATCAACTCATCTTCACGTCAACTCACAGGTCAAACAGGTCAAGCAATCCCAGCGATTGTTCATGGCTTAGTGCGCCATTGGAGTAAGATCGATGACAGTTACGTGTTATCCCCTTTGATCGTCAACCTTGGTGAAGGGCAAGTGAATGGTGTTTTGCTTGAAGTCGACGAGGTAGCGCTTGCTGAGTTTGATCATCGTGAACGTGGCTATCGCCGAATCGAACTCAAACCCGAGCAGATAGAGAGCCAAACTGACTTTAAAACGGATCAATCGATCTGGGTATACATCAAAGACGAGATTGAAGCGCCTTGTGAGAACAGCCCTATCGTTCAAACCTATGTCGATACCGTTATAGCTGGGTGTTTAGAGGTGTCTGAAAGCTTTGCGGCGCACTTTGTCAAACACACACAAGGTTGGCACCACCCATTAGAAAATGACCGCCACCAGCCTAAATATGGCAACCTTGCAGGTGTTTCAGATCACCACCACAGTGTAATTGATGGTTTGATATTGAGTGCGCGCGGCTAACCTTTAAAGACTTAGGTGATGTTGAAGCTGCAATAATTTGGATCTTTGGTCATTTTGGAGCTTTGAGAACATAGAGGTCGATGAGCTTATAACAAATGAGCTCACCGACTAAGTAGACCGCTTAAACCACTCGAATACCCGCTGGCATTGCACGCTCTGGTGTCAGCAAGACACTTTCAGATTCATCATCGGTTTCTGCACACAGCAGCATGCATTCAGAAGTGTGGCCTCTCATTTTGGCTTTCGCTAAGTTACATAGCACCACGACCTGTTTACCCATTAACTCCTCTTCTGTGTAGTAAGGCACTAGGCTAGTCACTGTTTGCAGCGTCTTTTCACCCACATCGACTTGCACGATGTAAAGCTTGTCCGCATTTTCATGACGTACAACCTCGATGATCTTACCCACTCGCATTTCTAACTTAGCAAAGTCACCATAAGAGATAGTATCCATTTCTCACTTCCTATATTGATTGATTTTTTACCCACCAAGAATTTACTAAAATTAAGTAAAATGTAAATGTTTACACTAGCACTAAGTTCAATAATTACAAGCGGTAAAGATCTCAATAATAGAAGTAAAATAAGAGTTTCATTGCCTTGCTCTCATTGTCGGTGTTAAATAAGCACAGCAATCAAATGAGGTTAAAAATGGCGACAATCAAAGATGTAGCAAAGGAAGCTGGTGTTTCTGTTGCAACCGTATCTCGAGTGATCAATAAATCCCCTAAGGCGAGTGCTAGCTCTATTGAGTCAGTAACTAAAGCGATGTCTAAGCTTGGCTACCGTCCCAACGCCAATGCTCGCGCGCTGGTAAGCCAAAGCACCAATACCATTGGCGTACTCGTGGGTGATATTTCGGATCCTTTCTTTGGCACGCTCGTTAAATCGGTCGACAACGTGGCAAGAGAAAACGGCAAACACATCTTAGTGGGCAACGGCTCTCATGACCGTGAAGAAGAGAAGCAAGCCATTGAACTGCTGATCAATAACCGCTGCGATTCACTTGTGATTCACTCAAAAGGTCTAACCGATGAAGAGCTGATCGGCTACGCCAAAGAAGTGAAAGGCTTAGTGTTGATCAACCGCTATATCGAAGAGATTGCCGAACGCTGCATCTTCCTTGATAACAAGAAAGGCGCATTTCTCGCGACTGAATATTTGATTCGTCATGGCCATAAAAACATTGCCTGTATCGCCTCTTCTTCAAGCATTGAAGATGCAAATGAACGTGTTGAGGGCTACCAAGCCGCTCTGAAAGAGTACGGCATTGAGCTATCTGAAAGTTATATTGAACACGCCCAGCCAACCAGCGATGGCGGCGAGTATGCGATGACCAATCTGCTGACTAAATCCCTACCGATCACCGGTATTGTGGCCTACAACGACTACATGGCCGCGGGTGCCTTGTCTGTGCTCGACGAGAACGGCATTCAAGCACCGGATAACATGTCGATCATCGGCTTTGATGATGGATTAATTGCCCGCTATGTTCACCCGAAACTGACGACCATTCGTTACCCTATTCAAATGATGGCTGAGAAAGCAACACGACTCGCCTTGAGCTTGGCAAAAGAGGAAACAACTTCGGCAGAGCCTATGATGTTCTCTCCTACTTTGGTGCGCCGTAACTCGGTAGAAAAAGCCTAAGCGACCGTTTAAAAAACGCACTAAGAAACAAAAAAGCCCTAACAGAATCACTTCTGCTAGGGCTTTCTTACCTTACTCAAGTACCCAACACTCACTTCCTATTTAGACAAAATGATTGCTAGGTGCCGCTTTGGTTCATCTCCCCCAGAGACACATGACAAGTCACACCCCTCTATTCATCAATAAACAAAAGCAATGGCATCACCGCTTTGAGCTAGAGCGTACTAGTTTGAAGAATCCCCCGAAAATTCAAACTGGTAGCAGGTACGATAGTGGTATTCTTGTTCAGGCTGGAGAATACAACTGTCCTGCTTCCACTCTGGGTGGTTAGGAGAGTCAGGTAAGAACTGGGTTTCTAATGCCAAACCTGCGTAATCTTCATAGCTGCCACCACTTCGGTTTGGTGTGCCACCAAGCCAGTTTCCGGTGTACAACTGCATCGCAGGTTTGGTTGAAAATACTTTTAAAGTGACGAGCGCATCTGGCGAGGTCACAGTCGCGGCACATTGAGTGCGTTTACAGCCGTCAGCCAATAAGAAAGAGTGATCGTAACCCTTAGCGGCTTTCTGTTGTTCATCACCCAATAAACGCTCTGAGATCATCATAGGCTGAGTAAAGTCGAAGCTGGTCGATTTCACCGATTTCAAGTTGCCTAATGGAATGCCGACAGAGTTGGTTGGCAAGAACTGAGACGCGTTGATACTCACAATGTGAGACAAGCAATCGTGCCCTGCTTCTGCACCGAGCAGATTAAAGTAGGCATGATTGGTTAGGTTCACTACGGTTGGTTTATCAGTGTTGGCTGTGTAATCGATAGAGACTCGATTATCTTCGGTGATTTCGTAACGAACCGACACGTTCAAATTCCCCGGAAAACCTTGGTCGCCATCGGCTGAAACTAAGCTAAACACAACCGATGTTTCAGTCTGTTCAGTAATATTCCAACGACGTTTATCAAAACCATTCGGACCACCATGTAAGGTGTTCCCTGCTTGGTTGGTTGCCAGCTTATAAGTCTTGCCATCAATCTTGAAACGACCATTGGCAATGCGGTTAGCATAACGACCAACTGTCGCCCCCATATAACTGGCTTGCTTCTCGAAGTTATCCAGTGAATTCACACCCAATAGTACTTCTCGTCTATTTCCTTTTACTGGCAAGATACAGCTCAACCACGTTGCGCCAATATCCATGAATGTCACTTCCATACCGCGTGCATTGGACAGTGTGACAAGCTGAGCAGGTTGGCCATCATAGGCTGCAGTTTCTGTCATGGATTGATGCAGGTTCTGCGCTTGTGTCATTCTAAATTCCTTCTACTGCCAGTAATAAAGCCCCTACCTTAAGGTAAAGGCATTAGCATTTGGCCTACCATGATCTTTTTGTGTGATAAGCCTTTTGTCTGTCGGTTAGATTACTTCAACTAGACCAGCGCCGTCTTTCGCTTGGCACACATAAATGGATTCTTTTAGTCCGGTCGCTGCTTGGTATTTTTGTTCTACCGTTGTTTTAATTTCATCAACTAAAGTTGGCGGAACCAACGCCACGATACAACCACCAAAGCCACCGCCAGTCATACGTACGCCACCTTGGTCGCCAATCACTTCTTTAACCATATCCACTAGCGTATCGATCTCTTTGACTGTGATTTCAAAATCATCACGCATTGATGCATGTGATTCCGCCATCAACTCACCCATACGTTTCATGTCATGAGTACGTAGAGCTTGAGCCGCTTCCACCGTTCGGTCATTCTCGGTAATCACATGGCGAGCACGCTTAGCGACCATCTCATCCAGCTCAGACTCTTTCGCTTTGAACTGCTCAATCGTTACATCACGCAAAGCTGGAACACCGAACAAGCGAGCCGCTTCTTCACACTGCTCACGGCGCGTGTTGTATTCACTGTCGACCAAACCACGTTTCTTGTTTGAATTGATGATCACCACCGCCATATCTTCAGGCATTGAAACCGCTTGAGTTTCTAGGCTACGGCAATCCAAAAGCATCGCGTGATTCGCTTGACCTTCCGCCGAGATCATTTGATCCATAATGCCGCAGTTACAGCCAACGAACTCGTTCTCTGCTTGCTGGCCGTTCAATGCTACTTCCGCTTGAGTGAGCTCTAAGTTGTAAAGCACCTTAAATGTCTGACCAATCACCACTTCAAGTGCCGCAGAAGAACTTAAACCTGCACCTTGAGGTACGTTACCCGTTACAGAGATGTCTGCACCTGTAAATTCAAAGCCGCGACCTTTTAAGCACTTCACCACACCACGAATGTAGTTCGCCCACATTTTGTCTTGTTGGAAGGTGATCTCTTGAGTTAAATCGAACTCATCGACTGCATTACCGTAGTCCACTGATACTACGCGTACCATGTTGTCGTCACGCTTAGCCGCCGCGACTACGGTTTGGTAGTTAATGGCACACGGTAGGACAAAGCCATCATTGTAGTCTGTGTGTTCACCGATCAGGTTCACACGACCTGGTGCTTGAATAATATGAGTCGCTTGGTAACCAAGGACTTGCTCAAAAGATGTTTTCACGTTTTGGATTAGATCAGACATAAGTAAACTCTCTGCTTAAACTCTTTGTTCAATTGGTAATGGCTCCTTCTCGGCACCACTTTAATTCTTTTAGATTCCCTATCTCGTTCGTCTCTCACGGTAGGGAATGACAACATCGGCTGCTAAGCTTCTAAACTCGAAGGCCCAAAGCTCGAACTTCTGGGCTTCTCATCTGCCGTCATTCCAGAATCGAGGGACGAGATATCTGGAATCTCGCTTGTTATTTACTAAGCAGCCTATTACTGCTCTTTATAGTGAACCTCACTCAAATCACGAAGACGCTGCGCCGCTTGCTCTGCGGTTAAATCACGCTGAGATTCTGCCAACATTTCGTAGCCCACCATAAACTTACGAACTGATGCGCTGCGCAGTAGCGGCGGGTAGAAAAGCGCATGCAGTTGCCAATGGTCGATGTCGGTGCCCTCTTCAAAGAACGGCGCGTAGTGCCAGCCCATTGAGTAAGGGAATGAACATTGGAATAGGTTGTCGTAGCGACTGGTCAGCTTCTTAATCGCAAGTGCCAAGTCATCACGCTGCTCGTCAGTCAGTTCACTCATGCGGCGAATATGCGTTTTAGGTAGCAACATAGTTTCAAACGGCCATGCAGCCCAGTAAGGAACCACAGCAATCCAATGCTCGGTTTCAACCACTGTGCGGGAGCCGTCTTTCATTTCTGCTTCAACGTAATCCACTAATAGGTTTGAGCCTTGTTGTTTGAAGTACTCTTTTAACAGCTTCTCTTTACGCTCAATCTCATTTGGCAGAAAGCTGTTCGCCCAGATTTGACCGTGCGGGTGTGGCTGAGAGCAGCCCATGGTCTCGCCCTTATTTTCAAACGCTTGAACCCATAGGTAATCTTTTCCTAGCTCTTCTATCTGCTCATTCCAGGTATCAATCACACAACGAATTTTGTTCACCGGTAGTTCCGGCAATGTTTTGCTGTGATCTGGCGAGAAGCAGATAACGCGGCTCAGCCCTCGAACACCTTGAGTCTTAAATAGAGGATTGTCAGACTCTGGAGCGTCAGGCGAATCAGGCATCAACGCCGCGAAATCGTTACTGAACACGTAAGTTCCGTCGTAGTCTGGGTTCTCATCACCCGAGATACGCGTGTTAGTTGGACAAAGGAAGCACTCTTTGTCGTACGCTGGCAGTTGCTCAGTGGATGGCTTTTCATCTTGGCCACTCCACGGGCGTTTCGCACGATGCGGCGAGACTAAGATCCACTGACCCGTTAGTGGGTTATAACGACGGTGTGGGTGGTCTACTGGGTTAAATTCAACTTTTGACATACTTACATTGCTCTTAATTTTTGTGTCTTGGCACTTTCACCAAGATAAGTAATTCTTCTGCGAGGAGATTCCCTATCACGCTCGTCCCTCGAATCTGGAATGACGTTTGATAAAACTCAGTGTCTAAACCTCTATGTTTAGACGTTTTTCCAGAGCTCTATAGCTCGGTGCATCAGCTAATAGCCTATAGCGCTCAAGAACCTTTAACTCACCCGTCATTCCAGAATCGAGGTACGAGATATCTGGAATCTCTCTTTTCTAATCTCTTACCGCTGCATTCCCCAAAGAAGTTGGAGTTACAGCTTTCAATTACATCAAGTTAATAGCCATTAGGGTTATTCGACTGCCAATTCCACGTATCCGCCGTCATCTCCATCACGCTGCGAGTCGCCTTCCAGCCAAGTTCACGTTCCGCCTTTTCCGTGCTTGCCCAACATTCCGCAATATCACCAGCACGGCGTGGACAGATTTCATAAGGAACCGGCTTACCTGATGCTTCAGCAAAAGCTTGCAGCATTTCTAGAACACTCGATCCCTTACCTGTCCCTAGGTTGTAAATGTGCAAACCTGCCTTTTCGCCGACCGCTTTTAGTGCTGCGACATGGCCATCGGCCAAATCCATCACGTGGATGTAGTCACGAACGCCAGTTCCATCCGGTGTTGGGTAATCGTTTCCAAAAATAGAAAGCTTCTCTCTACGACCGACAGCAACCTGCGCAATGAATGGCATTAAGTTGTTTGGAATACCTTGTGGGTCTTCGCCCATAGTGCCTGAGGGGTGCGCGCCAACCGGGTTGAAATAACGCAGTAACGTCACGCTCCAATCATTTTCAGCGTTGAATAAATCACTCAAACACTCTTCAACCATGTACTTACTTCGACCATAAGGATTAGTCGTTGCACTTGTTGGAGAGCTTTCGGTGATTGGCACAATCTCAGGGTCACCGTAGACAGTCGCTGAAGAACTAAACACGATACTTTTCACGCCCGCTTTTTTCATACAGCGAGCAAGAACCAATGAGCCATTAACGTTGTTATCGTAGTATTCCAAAGGCTTAGCGACCGATTCACCCACCGCTTTTAGGCCTGCAAAATGAATCACAGCTTGGATATCATGCTTGGCAAACACGCCATCTAAAAACGACTCATCACGGATATCACCTAAATAAAATGTTGGTGTTTGACCGGTTAGCGCATTGATTCGCTCCAGTACTAGCTCTTTGCTATTGCAAAGGTTGTCTACAATGATTGGCTCCATACCTGCCTGCATCATTTGGATGCATGTATGGCTCCCGATGTAACCCATACCGCCTGTAACCAGTACTTTCACAATCAACCTCTCTTCGCTGTCATTCACGATTTAATCTGCCCCAATACGCTGCGTATTGGTTCGTTGTTGCGGAAATAGTAGCAGCCAATTTGGCAATATTTCTGTGATCAGAACCACGAAGTGTAAACGTTTACACAAAGTTACACACAGCTCGTCGATTAAGTTATAGAAAAAACAAATCGATATAGACATCTAATTCATTGAATTTAAATGAGATATTTGTAGATAGTTAGATTTGAGACATCACAGAGGAGTTGAGCATTTATTTTACTAAAAGTTAATGCAATGACTTTCAGTTTGATTACAATAGGTCTGTACAATAAAGAGGTGCATTGCTTTTTTTACTAAAGACAAATTTCAAAGCAGCGCAATGTTCCAAGAACAGGAAGTGAGTATGGCAACGTTAAAAGATATCGCGACTGAAGCTAATGTTTCATTAGCTACCGTTTCTCGGGTTCTCAATGAAGATCCTACATTAAGCGTCAAGGAAGAGACCAAAAGGCGTATCTTTGAAATTGCAGAGAAGCTGGAGTACAAAACGAGCAGCTCACGTAAAACGGTTAGCAGCAAAAAGCAGCACCACCACTTCCTTGCACTGTATAACTACAAGCAAGAAGCGGAAGTTAACGACCCTTACTACCTATCAATTCGTCACGGTATTGAAACCCAGTGCGAAAAGATGGATGTCGACCTAACCAACTGTTATGAAAGTAAAATACAGACCAACTCAAGCCAAGTTACTGGCATTTTGCTCGTAGGAAGAATGACTCAAGAAGTTATCGAGCAAGCGAAAAAGCTTACGGATAACATCTGTTACGTTGACTTCACTGATCACTCAGAACCTTATGATTCTGTTGATATCGATCTCGCTCGTATCAGCAAAGAAATCACCAATTTCTTCATCAACCAAGGTTATGAGCGCATTGGTTTCATCGGCGGCCAGGACGATATCAACACCTCTGATATTCGTGAGATCGCCTTCGCAGAATACGGCGGTTTAAAGAACGTTGTGAGCGAACAAGACATCTACCGAGGCGACTTCTCTAGCTCTTCGGGCTACAAACTAGCGAAGAAGATGTTAGAAAGTGGCGACTACCCAAAAGCGATGTTTATTGCATCAGATTCAATTGCAATCGGTGTTTTACGTGCAGTTCATGAGCATGGATTAAGCATTCCTGATGATATTGCGCTCATCAGTGTAAACGACATCCCAACAGCTAAATTTACCTTCCCATCTTTATCAACCGTTCGTATTCACTCTGAACTGATGGGAATTCAAGGTGTTAACTTATTGATTGAGAAATCTCGTGACGGCAGAACCATCCCATTACGAGTGTATGTACCGAGCAAACTCAAACTAAGAGACACAACAAAATAACTATAACTTTCAATTAGATAACTAAAGGCCACCAATATGTCGGGTGGCCTTTTTTATGCATACCACATCACTTTTCATTCGCATTCTCCCTTGTAAAATCCGCCGCCTAAAGCACCCAATAGCATTATTTTAAGTGGATCACACAGCACTGTAAAAAGCCCCTAAAAAACGTGATGGAGTTAAAGTAAAACGTTTTCACCAATTTCATTTAGTAAAACTTTTACCAATAATTACCTCAGTCCAAAAAATACTCGTATTCACTACGACCCAATTACGCATAAGAACGTCGGCTAGCATTCAAATAGGCCGAGAGAGAGGCAACGTGAACAACTGGGAAAACTTCCTGAACTTACATGAGAACCGTATGGCACCACGTGCTTACTTCTTCTCATACGCATCAGAAAAAACCGCTAAAACATTTCAACGTGAACTAAGCAGCCACTTCCAACTACTAAGTGGTCAATGGAATTTCAGCTACTTCACTAACCCGCTCTTGGTTCCTGAAGAGTTTTACTCTCAAGAGATGAGCGATTGGGGCCACATTACGGTGCCAAACATGTGGCAAATGGAAGGCCACGGCGATCTTCAATACACAGATGAAGGTTTCCCATTCCCGATTGATGTACCTTTCGTACCGTCAGATAACCCGACAGGTGCATACCAACGTTCGTTCTTCCTTGGCGACAGCTGGAACGAGAAACAAACCATTATTAAATTCGATGGCGTAGAGACCTACTTCGAAGTTTACGTAAATGGTGAGTACGTTGGTTTCAGCAAGGGCAGCCGCCTCACCGCTGAATTCGATATCTCTAGCCACGTAAAAGCGGGCAACAACCTACTTTCTATTCGCGTGATGCAATGGGCAGACTCCACCTACATTGAAGACCAAGACATGTGGTGGACAGGCGGCATCTTCCGTGATGTTTACCTTGTTGGTAAAGAACAACTTCACGTTCAAGACCTAACGGTTCGTACTGATTTTGACGACGCTTACCAAAGCGCGACCCTTTCGTGCAACGTTGCTCTAGAAAACCTAGCAGCAGCGACTAACGCAACTATTGAGTACGCATTGCTTGATGGCAGCCAAGTTATCTCCCAAGGCTCAGTAGATAACTTAACTGTTCCTAACCAACAGACTGGCGGCAATGCGAACACTCAATTCTCTATCGATGTCGTGAACCCTGTTCAATGGAATGCTGAAAACCCATACCTTTACCAACTGTTGCTGACGCTAAAAGACACAGACGGCAAAGTGCTAGAAGTGATTCCACAGCGCGTTGGTTTCCGAGACATTAAAGTTCGCGATGGTCTGTTCTACATCAACAACAAATACGTGATGCTGCATGGTGTAAACCGTCACGACAACGACCACCTGAAAGGTCGCGCTGTCGGCATGGATCGCGTTGAGAAAGACTTGGTGTTGATGAAGCAACACAACATCAACTCAGTACGTACTGCGCACTACCCGAATGACCCACGTTTCTACGAACTGTGTGACATCTACGGCCTGTTCGTGATGGGTGAAACCGATGTCGAAACTCACGGCTTTGCTAACGTTGGCGACCTAAGCCGCATCACTAACGATCCAGCATGGGAAGCGGTGTTTGTTGAACGTATCGAACGTCATATCCACGCTCAAAAGAACCACCCTTCTATCATCATGTGGTCTTTAGGTAACGAATCAGGCTACGGCTGCAACATCCGCTCTATGTACGATGCGGCAAAAGCAATTGATGACACCCGCTTGGTTCACTATGAAGAAGACCGCGATGCTGAAGTGGTCGACATCATTTCAACCATGTACTCACGCGCTCAACTGATGAATGCCTTCGGTGAATTCCCACACGAAAAACCACGCATTATCTGTGAATACGCACACGCAATGGGTAACGGCCCAGGTGGCTTGACCGAATACCAAAACGTGTTCTACAAGCACGATGCAATTCAAGGCCACTATGTTTGGGAATGGTGTGATCATGGCATTCTAGCGCGTGATGAAGCGGGTACTGAGTTCTATAAGTACGGCGGTGACTACGGTGACTACCCGAACAACTACAACTTCTGCATGGACGGTTTGATCTACCCAGACCAAACACCAGGCCCAGGCTTAAAAGAGTACAAGCAGGTTATCGCCCCAGTGAAGATCCGTGACTTCAATACTGAAGACGGCACCTTCACCGTTGATAACAAACTTTGGTTCTCAAACATCGATGACTACACCATCACTGCGGAAATCCGTGCTGAAGGTGAAACCATCGCTGTGCAACACATCAAGATTGAAGAACTGGCAGAAAACTCGAGCCGTGAACTGACACTTAACTTGCCACAACTTGATGAGCGCGAAGTGTTTGTGAACTTTACCGTGCGCAAGGATTCTCGTACGCCTTACAGCGAAGCGAACCACGACATCGCGGTGTATCAATTCCAAGTGAAAGAGAACACAGCACAGCTAGAAGCCTTCACTAACAACAATGCGACAGCACTGAATGTGGAAGAGTCTCGTTTAGCTTACCTAATCAAAGGCCACAACTTCGCACTGAACTTCTCGAAAGTGAACGGCAAGCTGACGTCATGGTTGGTCAATGGCGAAGAGATGATTAAGTCAGAACCACGAATCAACTTCTTCAAGCCAATGATCGATAACCATAAACAAGAGCACGATGGTTACTGGGAGCCTGCACACTTGCAAATTATGCAGGAGCACTTCCGTAGCATTGACCTTGAATGCGTTAACGTTGAACAGGTAAACGGCAAGGTAGAGATCACCACCACCAGCATCATTGCTCCACCAGTATTCGATTTCGGCATGCGTTGTGAATATCGCTACCAAGTTAATGCTGAAGGCCAATTGAACGTTGAGCTAAGCGGCGAACGTTACGGTGAGTACCCTCATGTAATTCCTGTGATTGGTTTTGATATGGGCATTAATGGCGACTTCGACCAAGTTCAATACTACGGTCGCGGCCCTGAAGAGAACTACCAAGACAGCAAGCAAGCCAACATGATTGATGTGTACCAATCAACCGTTGCAGACATGTTCGAGAACTACCCGTTCCCACAGAACAACGGCAACCGCCAACACGTTCGTTGGGCTGCGCTTTCAAGCCGCGCGGGTAATGGTATTGCAGTAAAACCACAGCAAGAAATCAACTTCAGCGCGTGGTTCTACACCAACCAAAACCTGCACCAAGCACAACACACCATTGAGCTAGAGAAAAGCGGTTACATCACGTTAAACCTAGATCACCAAGTGATGGGCTTAGGCTCTAACTCTTGGGGCAGCGAAGTGCTCGATTCTTACCGCGTTTACATGGACGAGTTCCGCTACGGTTTAACTCTGATTCCATTCCAAGCAGGCGATTGCGATGCGCAGCACCTAATCAATCACAACTTTGGCGATGAGTTTTTTACGGTGGATGCACCAAAAGCTCAACCACAACTGAACGAGGCATAAGCGATGATCGTTTTAGAGAACTTAGAACAATTTAAAGTCGTCTACCGCGATGGTCGTAAATGGCAACGCTGTGTAGAAGCGATTGAAAACATCGGCAACATCAAAGATGGCGTGATGTATTCCATTGGTGATTCACTGGCTTACATGATTGAAGACGGTGTGGCTCGGAACACAGAAAACTTCACAGGTAATCGTCGTTACTTCGACGTGCACTACTACCTAGAAGGCCGTGAAAAGGTTGAATTCGCAGCGAAATCAGAGCTAGAGCAGATCCAAGCTTATAGCGATGAAACCGACCGCGAACACCTAATGGGGAACGGTGAAACTCGTGAGCTAGCTGAAGGCCAAGTGGCGATCTTTGACAACAATCAGGCTTACCGTTTCCACGGTGATAACCGAGTTCGAAAAGTGGTACTGAAAGTGACCATTGAAGACGGTTACTTCCTCAATAAATAAACAATAACGCTATCTATTCACAGTATGTATCGAGCCTTGCCGTTCAAGGCTCCAACATGCTGAACAAAGCCTCAATGCTTCCTCCCTACAAGGAAGCATTGAGAAATAACGACTATAATTACGTGATTCCTCGGAGGACACTATGTCTGAATCTGTACGCGGTAAGTTAGGCAAATTTGCCCTGCTTTCCATGACATTTGCAGCGGTATTTAACGTTCGCAACATCGTAAACAACAACATCGAATTGGGATTAAGTTCTGCTCCTATCTTTTTGCTTGCGACCCTTATTTACTTCATTCCGTTCGTATTCATTATTGCTGAATTCGTATCAGCAAATAAAAATTCTGAGTCAGGCATGTACGACTGGCTCAAAAAACCACTCGGCTCTAAAGCTGCTTATTTAGGCTCATTTTTATACTGGTTCGTAAACCTGTTCTGGTTTGTATCTCTGCTACCAAACGTCATTGCTTACGCCTCTTACGCAATGCTGGGCTACGAATACGCTTTCTCTCCGCTAGTGACTTCGGTGATCTCAATTGTTCTGTTTGCTGCTGCAACGCACATTTCAACTAAGGGTGCGAGCTGGCTAGGCAAGATCTCTGAAATCGTGGCTTACGGTGTATTCGCACTATTCGCTATCTACGTTATCGGTGCACTAATGGCGCTAGGCGGCGACCACGTACCAGCTGAGCCAATCACGCTTCAAGCTATGTCTCCGACCATTAACTGGGCAACGCTAGGCATTATGTGTTGGATCTTCCAAGCTGCTGGCGGTGCTGAAACAGCAGCAGCTTATCTAAACGATGTAAAGGGTGGCCACAAGTCTTTCATTAAAGTAATCATCGGTGCAGGTATTGCTATCGGTTCAATGTACGCCATTGGCTCACTACTGGTAAACGTGTTCGTTGCTCGTGAAGACCTAACGTATGCAGGTGGTATGGTTGAAATCTTCACTGGTATGGCTCAGTTCTTCAACATCTCTGAATCTATGACGGGTCGCTTCGTTGGTATCGTTCTGTTCGTTGCTATGTTTGGCTCAATGATGATGTGGACAGCAGCACCTGTGAAAATCCACTTCTCTGAAATTCCGAAAGGCGTTTACGGTGAAAAAACAACAGAGCTAAACGAACATGGTGTGCCAGTTCGTGCAGCATGGTGGCAGTTTGCGTTCGTATTCGTGATGCTTGTGGTTAACGGCTTCGGCTCTGAATCAGTACAAGACATGATGAACACAGCAATCAACCTAACAGCTGGTACCGCAATGCTACCGCCTATCTTTATCATGGTGGCGTACTTTGTGTTCCGCTTGAAGTATGACGATACACCGCGTGATTTCCGTATGGGTACTCGAGTTCAAGGTATGGCAGTAGTATCAGTACTTATTGGTATCTTCGTTGTGAGCATGACAGCTTCAGCCTTCCCAACAGGTGTAGACCTAGTTCAAGCCTTCTTCATCAACGTATTTATGACAGCGGTATTCTCTGGCATTGCATGGTGGTGGATCTCTCGCTTTGAAAAGAAGCAAGCAGGTAAAGAAGCTAAGCTAGAAACGGCTAAGCAGTCGTAACCTGAGTTAACCTTCAGTATTTATAAAAAGCGCCTAAAATGGCGCTTTTTCTATTTAAATCAATAAATTAAAATAGAAAAAACAATAATAAAAACGCCATTCCGTCAAGTGTAAACCTCTCATAAACACCGATAAATCGCCAAATAAAACAGCTACAAAAACCAAGGTAAAATATTAACTAAATATATTTACTCAAGGTCACATATTTGATCAATTTCGATTAACTTCCCGCCGCTTAATCTTTAATCTTCTTGCTGAAGAGACAAACTGATTCATATAAAGAAAGTGACATATAGCCCCTACAAGCTCCATAAAAACGTCGCCTATGAAACAAGTAATCTCTTTGTAGAACACATTAGTATCTGCCTCTTGATGTCGGTAATAAATTTACTGAAATCAATAAAAACCAATGCTTATGTGTCCGATCGTACATCGAATAAAAATAACAACGAGCCAACCCTGACAAAACAAAGCAGGTGTTTGCCAAACCAACATAACAATAAAAGTGCGGCCTAGATTCACCCTGTCTAGGACCAAGTTATAACGATCATCAACGTGATTCACCGGAGAACATCATGTCCGATAATAAACGCAGTACGATAGGCAAGTTTGCCCTACTGTCTATGACCTTCGCGGCGGTATATAGCTTCAATAACATCATTAATAACAACATCGAAATCGGCCTCTCCTCGGCTCCGATGTTCTTTTTAGCAACCATCTTTTATTTTGTTCCTTTCTGTCTGATTGTTGCTGAGTTCGTATCCCTGAATAAAGACTCAGAAGCGGGTGTTTATTCATGGGTTAAAAGCTCTCTAGGCGGTCGCTGGGCGTTTATTTCAGCTTACACATACTGGTTTGTTAACCTATTCTTCTTCACGTCTCTACTGCCTAGAATTATCGCTTACGCGTCTTATGCGTTCTTAGGTTTCGAGTACATCTTCACGCCAATGACCACCGCGATATTGAGTACCATTTTGTTTGCGGTCGCGACGCATATTTCTAACAACGGCGCGAAACTATTAGGCCCTATCACTTCATTAACTTCGTCATTGATGCTGCTTCTGACCATGTCTTACATTCTGCTGTCAGGCGGTGCCTTGATCGGTGGTATCGAACCGGCGGACCCAATCACCATTGAAGCAATGACTCCAAGCTTTAACTGGGCATTCCTAGGCGTCATCACTTGGATCTTCATGGCCGCTGGCGGCGCAGAGTCGGTCGCAGTTTACGTAAACGACATCAAAGGCGGTCACAAGTCTTTCGTTAAAGTGATCATCATTGCGGGTATCTTCATTGGTGCGCTGTACTCGGTGGGTTCAATCCTGGCTAACGTATTCGTATCTCGCGAAGAGCTTAAATTCACTGGTGGTTCAGTACAGGTTTTTGAAGGCTTAGCACTCTACTTCGGCTTACCTGAAATTCTTATGAATCGCTTTGTGGGCATCGTTTCTTTCACTGCGATGTTAGGCTCTCTACTGATGTGGACAGCAACACCGGTTAAGATTTTCTTCTCTGAAATCCCTAAAGGTATCTTTGGTGAGAAGACAGTCGCCCTGAACAAACAAGGCGTACCGGAGCGTGCAGCCTGGGTTCAGTTCTTCATCGTGATTCCGTTGATGTTCATCCCGACGCTAGCGTCTGACACGGTGCAAGATTTGATGAGCACCATCATCAACATGACTGCAGCAGCTTCAATGCTACCGCCACTGTTCATCATGATCGCGTACCTACACTTGCGCCTGAAACTCGATCACCTACCACGTGATTTCCGCATGGGCTCTCGCCCTGTTGGTATCGCTGCGGTATCGATTCTTATCAGCATATTTACCGTGGGTTTCTTCGCATCGACCTTCCCAACAGGTGCTGACATCATGACTATCATCTTCTATAACGTCGGCGGCATCGTGATCTTCTTGGGTTACGCATGGTGGAAGTACGGTCAATACGAAAAAAGCTTGTCTCCAGAAGAGAAAAAACTAGAAGCAAAACCAGAGCCTGCGAACGCTTAAGTTAGCCTTGCACTCTCGTTAAACCCCTCAGGCACTCTCGTTAAAGCCCTAAGGCACTCCCCCATTTGGTGAGTGCCTTTTTATTTACCCATCCAATTCTTCCATCAGATTTCAATTCACAAACCAAATATATCCATCACCAGCCATCAGCGTACAAATTCAACTAAAAACCAAATTTACGCCAAGGTAAATATTTACTAAAAACAGATCACACTTTTAGAGTGATTTAATTTTAAACACGAAAATAATCATTAATATCGGTTTTGCGATCGTAAGTGAGCTGACCGTATACGCCTTGAAGAGCACCCCATATTAGAAGTCAGAACAACCTACGAAGCTTCATTTATCAACCCGAAACAGAAGTGAATAAAATGAAACGTAGTTTTACTAAAACCACTCTTATTACAAGTTGTATTCTTGCTGCTCTAACGGCGAATGCCCACGCTAATGAAACCGCTGCTAACCACAGCGACACTCAGCCCCCTAAAACAGAATCCGAAACGCTTTTTAACTTCTATGGTGAGCTTGGCCTTGGTGGTCATGTTGCTCTAGAAGGTGACGACAAAGGCCGCTACGCCGACGGCACTTACATTGAAGCTGGCTTGGCTATCGAGCATGGTAATTGGTTTGGTCTTGCTTACATGGAAGGCTGGACAGTTCAAGCCGATGACGAAGGCAATGCATGGGCTACTGGCCACGGTTGGGGCGGCTTCGAAGGTGGTTTTAACCGCTTCTACGCTGGTTACCGCACTGATGCAAAAACAGAATTTATTGTCGGTCGTATGGACTCGTCTCTGGATGACGTTCAATGGTGGGGTGACCCAACGGTAGAGTACGGCTACGCGATCTCAAACACTCGCGACGTACACGTTGGTGTGAAGATCCAAAACCTAGAAGGCAAGCTGCGCTACAGCGTTTCCTTCGCTCCTGAATCTGATTTCTCTGAAGACGATGCGCTGATTCACTTTGGTAAATACGACAACTTCGCAGATCAATGGAAAGACAAAAACGCCATGGTCAACGGTTATGTCCAATATGACCTGACTGACGACCTAACCCTAATGGGTGGCGGTGAAGTTCGTAATAACGACGGTGGCGAACTTGTACTACTAGGTGCTGAATACAAGAACTTCGCTACGCGTGTGTGGCACGACACCGATAAAGGTAACCAAGAGTCTTTCGGCAGTGAGTCTGGTATTCAAACTAGCGCTTGGTACGAAGCCGCACAAGGCGTTTACCTGTCAGCAGCCTACAACTACGCCAACTTTGATGGCGATAACGGTGAAAAAGAGATCACCTCTTACATCAACGCCGGTGTTTGGTACGAATACGGAAACGGTGCATTTGCGACCGCTTTCGATAGCCGCTTTGGCGTAGGTAGCGACACTGAAATTGGCGACGCACAAGTGTTCGCAATGCAATACTTCTACTGGTAATAACAGGAACTCACTATGAAACTGAACAAATCATTCGCAGCTATCGCTATTGGCGCAGCACTTGTTGTTACTGGTTGCGCATCAAATACAGGCTCTGAAGAGCTTCAAGCAAACCAATTTAAAAACGTTATCGACCGCACTGGCTCGCCAGAATACATGCGTGACTACGACTTCGATGACCATCAACGCTTTAACCCGTTCTTCGACCTAGGTGCATGGCACGGTCACCTTTTACCAGACACGGCTGAAGGCATGGGTGGCTTCCCGGGAACGGCGCTACTTACTGAAGAGTACATCAACTTCATGGCTGATAACTTTGACCGCCTAAGCGTGTTCAAAGATGGCAAAAAAGTCAAATTCACGATGGAAGCTTACAGCCTACCGGGCGCGTTGATTCAGACGCTAAAGTCTGACGATGTAACAGTCGAGATGACGCTGCGTTTTGCTTCTAACCGTACCTCTCTACTAGAGACTAAAATCACCACTGACTCGCCAGTTGAGTTAGTGTGGGACGGTGAACTGCTTGAAAAAACACACGCGAAAGAAGGCGTCGCGCAAACCGATAAAACCATCGCCGAGACTTACCCTGACTACAACCGCCAAATCGTTGCAACCGAAGACGGTCTAAAGGTCACTTTCGGTAAAGTGCGTTCAACCTGGGATCTACTGACTTCAGGCGAGTCTGAGTACCAAGTTCATAAATCGATCCCAACCCAAATCAAGGTCGATGGCCTAACGTTTACTTCAACGGCAAGCATTGAAGAATCAACCATCATCTACACCACATACTCGCACGTGCTAACGGCAGAAGAAGCGAAAGCGGAACAGCCAGAGATCAAAAAGATCATGGCAAACCCTACCGACTTCTTAGCCGCATCTGAAGCTCGCTGGGAAGGTTACCTAGAGATGGGCTTAACCAACCCGAATGCGACGCCTGAGCAAGAGCGTGTTGCGGTAAAAGCGATGGAAACCCTAAACGGTAACTGGCGTGGTGCAGCCGGTGCGATGGAGTTTGACTCTGTGACACCTTCGGTAACAGCGCGCTGGTTCTCAGGCAACCAAACATGGCCATGGGATACATGGAAACAAGCTTACGCGATGGCGCACTTCAACCCAGACGTAGCGAAAGACAACATCCGCGCAATGTTTGCCTACCAAATTCAAGCTGACGATCCGGTTCGCCCTTGGGATGAAGGTTACGTGCCAGATCTATTGGCTTACAACCTAAGCCCAGAGCGTGGCGGTGACGGCGGTAACTGGAACGAACGTAACACCAAGCCAAGCCTAGCGGCATGGGCGGTAATGGAAGTTTACAAGACCACCAGCGATGAAGCTTGGCTAGAAGAGATGTACCCAAAACTAGTGGCATACCACGACTGGTGGCTACGTAACCGTGACAACAATGGCAATGGCGTTCCAGAGTACGGAGCAGCGCGTGATAAAGCACACAACACTCCTGAAGGCGAAATGTACTTCACTGTGGTTCGTGGTGACAAACACGAAACCGTTGTAGGTCAAGAAGCACTGGATAAAGTGATTGCAGAAGGTAACTATGACTACATCGAGAGCCCAGCTCAAACCGCTGCGTCTTGGGAATCAGGTCGTGATGATGCGGCAGCCTTTGGTTTCATCGATAAAGACCAGCTAGACGCCTACGTTGCCAACGGCGGAAAACGCAGTGATTGGGATGTTGAATTCGCCCAAAACCGCGCGGAAGACGGCACCCTGTTAGGCTACTCACTGCTACAAGAGTCCGTTGACCAAGCAAGCTACATGTACAGCGATAACAAGTACCTAGCGGAAATGGCTGACATTCTGGGCAAAGATGCAGAAGCGAAAGAATTCCGTGAAAAGGCTGAGCACCTATCGAACTACATCAACACCTGTATGTTCGATGAAAGCACGAACTTCTACTACGACATTCGTATTGAAGATAAACCGTTAGCCAATGGCTGTGCAGGTAAACCGATTGTCGAACGTGGCAAAGGCCCTGAAGGTTGGTCACCACTATTCAATGGCGCAGCAACCCAAGCACACGCCGATGCGGTGGTTTCTGTGATGAAAGATACCTCAGAGTTCAACACCTACGTTCCACTGGGTACGGCAGCGCTTTCTAGCCCAGCATTTGGCCCAGATATTTACTGGCGTGGACGCGTATGGGTAGACCAGTTCTACTTCGGCCTTAAAGGTATGGACAGCTACGGCTACCGTGATGATGCGATTGAAATGGCAGGCGCTTTCTTCGACCACGCCGATGGCTTGGTGCAAGACGGCCCTATCCGTGAGAACTACAATCCATTGAACGGTGAGCAACAAGGTGCGCCAAACTTCTCTTGGAGTGCAGCTCACTTGTACATGCTTTACAACGATTTCTTTACTGACGCAGAGTAAATTAAACCTATACCTGTCTTCTGGAATTCAATGAAAAGATAACCTCATAAATTTCAGGCTTTGGCACTCAGTATCTCGCTGAGTGCCTTTTTTTACTTCTCACTCAGCATGAAAAAGGAAGATATAGGAGTATTTGGCCTACCATGATCCTTTTACTCTCATTCCTGCCCATTGAGCTCTTGTTGTTATTTTTCAGTGGCTAAAATCCGATCGAATCACACCATGAAACACGCGAATAAGTTTCACCACAAAGAGCAAGAGTGTGGACAACACTGGTTTATTCAAAATATCTTTACCCTTATTCGTAATCCGGACATTAATTTGATAGTCGTTTACCCAATAACCACTAAACTATAGTCTCGCCTTCCTTTTTTTTTGAGAAAAACTAAATGCCTAATGCTGATTCCACCCTAAACAAACGCATGGGAATCGTTGCGCTCACTTGGCCAATTTTTATCGAAGTGCTGCTTCGAACTGCACTCAACACCAGCGATGTATTCATGTTATCGGGATACTCAGACAAAGCCGTGTCTGCCGTTGGTGTTATCTCTCAGATATCCTTTTTCCTAATCATCGTATCGACCATGGTCAGCAGTGGTACTGGTATTCTCATTGCCCAATACAATGGCGCCTCACGCGATCAAGAAAGCGCGCAAGTCGGCGTTGCCAGCATCATATTGGCGATAATTACGGGTGTATTGCTGAGTATTTTCGCCGTGCTGGGGGCAGAGTACTTTATTCCGCTCTATCAGCTTGAAGCTCAGGTTGAACAGTACGCACAGGAGTACTTGTTCATCAGTGGCGCACTCACTTTCAACGTCACGATAGGTGTGGTACTCACCACTATCCTCCGCAGCCATGGTTACTCTAAATCTCCAATGGTCATCAACATGATTGCTGGTGTGATTAATATTTTCGGTAACTACTGCGCGCTCTACCAACCTTTTGGCTTACCGGTATACGGCGTTCAAGGGGTAGCCATTGCAACCGTGACTAGCCAAGTGATTGGCATGTTTATCTTGATTGGTGTGGTCAGAAATAAAGGCATAGACCTACCCGTAAAACAATTTAAATCGGTACCGAAATCTATCTATCAGAAGATAATGAAGATCGGCTCGATGAACGCCGGAGAAGTGCTGTCTTACAACATGGCGCAGATCACCATCATGTTCTTTGTCGTGCAAATGGGCACGGCTTCGTTGGCAGCATTCACCTATGCACAAAACATCGCTCGCCTCTCTTTTGCGTTTGCACTGGCGATTGGTCAGGGCAGCCAAATTCAAACCGGTTATTACATCGGCAAAGGTTGGATTGATGAAATAGCCAGCCGAGTACAACGTTATTTCGTGGTTGGCTTTATTGCCTCGACCACCATTACCTGCGTGATCTATCTGTTCCGTTTCGAGATATTGGATGTGTTCACACAAGACCCTGAAATTCTCGCACTGACGGCCTCTCTGATTGCTGGCTCTATTATTTTAGAAGCAGGCCGCGTGTTTAACCTGATCTTCATCTCTTGTTTGAAAGCCGCTGGTGACATCAAGTTCCCAGTGAAAATGGGCATTGTTAGCATGTGGGGCATTGGCGTCGCGATGAGCTATCTACTTGGCGTGCATTGGGGTTATGGCGTATTTGGTGCTTGGATGGCGATCGCGATGGATGAATGGTTCCGAGGCATCATCATGGCGTATCGCTGGAGAGCAAAAAAATGGACTCGTTTCTCACTTTAAGTGATTGAAGATACATTGGTAAATCTGACTGATGCAAAAGAAAAAGCGCTAGGGGGAGCTAGCGCTTTTTAGACCAACTAAATCCGTTTAGCCTGGTAGGTTTTTGAGCTATATCATGAGGATATAACCAATTTTTTTACTTAGGTAAATCAAAAAGCCTATTCTTTCCGACTGCTTTGAGTCGTAAATTAAGTATAGTCGGATTCTTATTATTAACCTGATTTTTCCTTAAATAATTAGAAAAAGTGTGGTTATCCCCCAATACAAAAAATTACTCAGTAATCACAGACGACACAGCTTCAGTAATCAACCTTCTAAGTAACTTATTTTTATCATCTAAATGCTTCGCTTTCCGATAGACAAGCTGTATATCGAAATCCGGTACATCTATCGGTGGCTTGACAGCCAACAGTGCTTCTTCACCCTCAATGTCATTACGAGCCACCAGCTTAGGCACTATACAGAGCAGTTCTCTGCCACGAATTAAGCGCTTTACCGTTAAAAAGTTACTCGAAGCAATAACCACTTTTCGACTTAAGCCAAGTTCAGCTAGGCGACTGTCGACTCCCGTTTTTATCACTCCTGCAGGAGAAACCAAAGCATGCCCAACAGATGCAAATTGTACTAAAGACATGGGCTCTTCGATCGACAACACTGAATTGTCGAGCAAGCAGACGTGCTGTTCTGTGTACAAGTGCTTGGTTCTGTATAGCTTAGACACTTCACCGAAGCTACCGATCGCCATATCAAGCTTAGAATCTTCAAATACTTGCTGATAGTTAGCTCGATTTACGTTGAACAACGCAATTTGAGAATCAGGAGAGGACTGTTTAATGAGATCAAACAACACTGGAGCAAACATCTGCTCGGCATAATCGGTAAGACCAATCTTCCAACTGCCTTGGTAAGTTGTTGCATCAAATGATTTAGAGAGTAGTACTTCAGATTGAATGGTATTGAGCAAGGCATCGACAGTACTGGATAATTCAATCGCTCTATCCGTTGCTTCCATTTTGCTACCTACTCGCTCAAACAGAGGGTCATCAAACAACTTTCGAAGTCGTTGAAGGCTATGACTCATTGCAGACTGACTGACATAACAGCGCTCAGCCGCTTTACTTACACTGTTCGTTTTGTATAACGCTTGCAGAGCTATCAATAAGTTAAGATCGATACCTTTCCAGTTAAAATCAGCCATCCAGCAGAACCTATTTCATTAATAGTTACAATTAAAACAATTAATTTGAATCATAGTGCAAGTCACCATAAATTACGCTAAACATTTATCTGGAATCGATCATGCTTTCAATTTTTAAAACCTTTTTCTGGCTTGGCTGGATTAGCTTTGGTGGACCAGCTGCGCACATTGGCTACTTCCGTAAAACCTTTGTTGAGAAACTTAACTGGCTATCTGATGAAGAATACGGGCAAATTGTCGCGCTTAGTCAATTTCTACCCGGCCCAGGTTCAAGCCAAGTTGGCTTTGCGGTTGGCTACAAAAGAGGTGGCTTAACGGGTGCGATTGCTGCGTTTATCGGCTTTACTTCCCCATCTGTCATCTTAATGTTGATATTAGCTTTGGTGAGCAATCAGCTATTGGAAGCACCTCTGTTTAATTCAATTATTCACGGTTTGAAGCTACTCGCAGTGGTGGTGGTTGCTGATGCCACATTTGGCATGTACAAAAACTTTTGCCAATCGAAAGTCGCGACCGCTTTATGTGTCATGACTGCCGTGGTTCTCCTGTTGCTTCCTGGGATCTGGCCACAAATCTTGGTACTTCTATTTGCCGCAATCATTGGCAGCAAGTTTTTGACCTCACAAGACATCAAAACGGTTCCATCAACACACAAGATCTCCATAACACCGCTCGTTATTTTTGTTGCGCTGTTGGTTGGCCTTCCTCTATTCAGTGCATACTCTCAAGGTATTGAGGTATTTGGTCTGTTCTATCAAGCTGGCAGCTTAGTATTCGGTGGCGGTCATGTGGTACTTCCATTGTTGCAGAATGGTATTGGTGACCAACTATCCCAAGATGCGTTCCTAACGGGCTATGCTGCAGCACAGGCTGTACCTGGTCCTATGTTTACCTTAGCGACATACCTAGGCTATGTATTAATGCCATCGGCACCAATTACTGGCGCTTTGTTAGCGACAATCGCCGTGTTCTTACCGGGCTTCTTATTACTACTGGGGGTATTGAAAAACTGGCAGGCAATCGCAAGTAAACCATTGGTTGCTGGTGCACTTACCGGTGTGAATGCAGCGGTAGTCGGGTTACTACTTGCGGCTCTGTATCAGCCAATCTTCACAAGTGCGGTGAGTGGCGGTTTAGACTTCGCTCTGATCATCATAGGTGTGTGGCTATTGAAAACGGTCAAGATGCCAATCGTAGGGCTTGTCGGCATGTTTATGCTATTCGGCGCTCTTACTGGCTTTGTTAACTAAAGATCTAACCGAAGCAAGAAGTTAGTGAATACTTAACTTCTTGCTTACGACTGAACGATAGGAGCCATCGAACCTTTAACTAGCAGGCTTGATTCCATGGAAGTTAAAAAACAAATTGCAATCAATGAGCGGAATTGGGCTTAATGGCCAAAAAGAGTGTTTATTATCAGGGAGATAGTACTTTAAAAAGGCGATCAAATTATTGCAGGGATTAACATGTTCTCTCGCCATAATGTAATCGTAGTTCCACCCCTTTTTCACTCCAAGTTTTCTTGTCGTCATATAGCGACCAACTTTCCATGCAATACCTGGGTCTGTGGGAATCAAAATGGACAAAGTGCCGCCCGGCTTTAATACCCTAAGCCATTCTTTAATCACAAGGTGAGGCTCATAAAGGTGTTCCAATATATGTGTCGCAATAACACGATCAAAGCAGTTACTTTCAAAGTCTAACGCTCGTGCATTCGTTACATTAAAAACGAGCTTGTCATAAGTACTGGTGTTACTGAGTTGCCTTTTTGCCACTTCAAGTGCGGCAGAATCGCCATCACTGACCGTATACTCGTCAAAACTATGCTGAACATGTCTCAAGTGTTCACCCGTTCCTGAACCCACTTCTAGCACCTTCGAGAAATGCTCTCTGTTACTGAAAGGCTTCTCACACGCTATATGACCCGCCCTCATCACATAGCCTGTTGTACTGCTTTCGTAGACTCGCTCGTCATATTCATCACTGAAACGGGACAAATAATCGAGCCACTCCTTGTCTTCATCCTTGTTTATTCTCATTCCTGAATCCTATTGAGATGGCTTGTGATCGTGACTTCTTAATATTGAAAGGATCCTCATCTCTCGTCTGCCGCGCGACACGTTGTCGAGTATCAAGCCGCAAAAGAAAGACATCACCGCGATAAGTGCAATTGAACTAGACAGAATAGCTGTTGGGACTCTTTCAACGAGCCCGGTATCAATAAAATCGATAATAACGGGAACCCCTAATCCCAATGAGATAAAGCAAAGCAACACCGACATAGCACCGAAAAAAAACATCGGCTTTACGTCTCGTAGCAGGAACAAAATAAAGTTGAGGATTTTGATCCCATCACTCAAAGTATTCAGCTTACTCGCCGTGCCTTCAGGCCTTGAGTGATAATGAGTGGGTACTTCTTTGATCGACATATTATGGTGCAATGCATGCACGGTTAGTTCCGTCTCAATTTGAAAGCCATCACTGAAAATAGGAACCGTTTTTACAAACCGGCGACTCATCACTCGATAGCCAGAGAAAACATCATTCAATTGAGCATTGAACCCTTTATTTATCAGAGTCGAAAACATCTTATTACCTAAAATATGTCCTGCAGGATAAGCCTCGGAAGAGCGCTCTCGACTGCCAATGATCATATCGAGCTGTTCAGTAACCAGTTGTTCAATCAGTGTAGGGCTAATGGAGGCGTCGTAGGTATCATCACCATCAGCCATAATATAAATGTCAGCATCAATATCTGAGAACATCCGTCGCACGACTTCACCTTTGCCCTGACGATACTCATGGCGAACAACAGCACCAGCTTGCAGCGCCTCTTCGACCGTGCCATCAGTGGAGTTATTGTCGTACACATAAATCGTCGCACTTGGTAGTGCACGTTGAAAGTCAGCCACCGTTTTTCCAACCGCTCCGGCTTCGTTATAGCACGGGAGTAACACCGCTGTGGTTTGATTCTTCATGAACTCTCCCTGACTCGAAACACTCGGTACCCATTTTCAATATTGTCGTACACAACATCTAACCAAGTTGGCGTATCTGAGCTGTACAGCTTATTGATAAATGCCTCCTCGCTCGCCGAGTCCTTTAAAATCAACAAATGCGGGTCATTGCCAATAACAATGATATCGATGCTTTTCTCTATGATTTTCCTTTCGGCTAAGCTCAGATCTTCCTCTAGCATCACTTCAATAAGAAATTGGTTCCCAACAATATTTCGATGGTAAGGAGCAGCAATAATTCGATTATCCGTTTTTGCCAACACTGGAGCCCCCGTTTCAATCCCTGAAAGTATGGTGTGCGAATTTATATCGTTATCTTTTAACACCTTATGAATCTTCAGCGATTGCTCCTTTTGATCAAGAGTAGTTGTAATTTCTTCGGTTGGCGACAACGCGAGAATGACAAAGGCGACCGCTAGTGGTGCTCCAGAAGTAATAACCGTCGCTTTTATGATGGAGGAACGAATGTAATCTGCTAACTGAAGAATCACGTATGCTTGGAGGGGAGCCGCTAGCACAAAACACAACCTCATGACTCTAATCTGCCAAAAGATCGCAAGGGCTAAATTGAACATAAAGATGAGATACAAAATTGTGCAGTGGTGATTTTTACGCTTAAAAAGTGGATACAAAGTGGCAGGAATCACCAGCAAAGCGTAATTCTCTATCGAGAAAAAACCATGACTTGCGACATATCTAACGACCGACTTCGCTTCTGTCACTTGGTCTAACCAATAGACTTTAAGTATCGGAGGGTAATCAATTAACAACGCACTGCTGAGTGATGGATAAAGCACTGCCACTGGGATTAAAAATAGAACAGCTAGAAATACGAACAGAAAAACCTTTTGCAGTAGACTGTTATCTTCATTCATAAACCGATGATAAACATTAACGAAAAGCCAACCACAGAAGAAAAGGATGATGAGAACAAATGATATTTCGTCGTACTTAAAAACAAAAAACTCATCGTAAGGCCGATTTAATAAAACCGCACAAATCCCAAACAGAGCGGAACTCGCATACAACTTAGAGATATAGCCAAACCACTCATGGCGAACAAGACCGCAATACACGGTGTAAATCGCGAAAAAAAACATGAATAGCAAAACATTATCAAGCCCCGTCCATAAAGATAGAGACAGCAAGATAGATTGCGCATAAACACGCCACGCATGGCGCAACTGCTCATGATTCAATGGCGTTAAAGCTAGAAATAGGACCGCGAAGACCAGCTGAATATTATGATGATCAATAGAACCGGGTAAAAAATGGATAATTGAAGGCGAAGAAATCGCAAACATCATACTAATAAAGCGATACTTGGCACCGAAGAGGTGGTCAGCTAGGTAAAAGCATGACAGAGAAAAAAGTAGCAAGTAAAGCAGAGGGACAAGCGAAATTGATATTGTATAAGCAAGATTATCATCGACGATAAACAACAATGGAAAAGCTACGAGCGATAAGATTAAATCAGGAAAGCGAGACCAATGAATAACAATGCCGTCAGCGGCATTAAAATTATTCATTGGCTCTAGGTACCAATGTCCAGTTGCCATCCAATCCTGAAATTGAACGAAACGCATATAGTCGTCATTGTCATTCAGGTTAAGAGCTGAAACACTCTCCCACTTGTAAATAAAGATCACTGTGGCACAAACTAGCCAGATCACAGAGATAACAATGATATCTTTATTAAAACTCTCACTTTTAGGCGACATGAATATCCTTTTCACTGAGCCAAAATTTAAACGACTATTGCTCCATCTCTCTCACTTCCGCTAATGCTCTGTTTAAGTTTTCGTTCGCAACTCTGTAATACGATGGTTTCTTGTCTATTGCTTGCTGAAGGTAAGGAACGGCTTCATCCGGCTTACCTTGTAATATTAGGAAATACCCTACATTATTCAACGCTTCAGGCGTATCCATATGTCGCATAAACATATTAGTGGCTTTCTTAACATCACCGGAAGCCAGATAAATGAGGGCTAGATTGTTTTGGGCCTTCTCACTATTTGGCTCTAACTCTAGAGCTGAACGCGTGTACTGATACGCTTCCTTGTAATTGCCGTACATGTAATGGGAGTAGCCCATATTCAACAGAGCTTTGAATGAGTTTTTGTCTATCTGCAGCGACTTTTTGAAGTACTCTTGAGCTATCTGATGCTTTCCGTCGACATCTTCCAACACACCAATCCCCATATATGCTGATGCAGGAGACATACTGTCGACCTTCAAGCTAGCGACTTCACTTTGGCTTAACGCTTGGTGGTTTTTAATCGTTTCACTGCTTTTCAAACGAACTTGGTCGGCATTAATCGCTTTAAAGAAATAACTTCGACCTTCATCCGTTCGTCGCTGCTTCGTATACAAAACGCCTAATTCCTCCAGTACCTCGGTATGTGCTGGATTGAAATCTAAGGCCGCCAGATACGCTTTCTCGGCAAGCGCCGCGTTGCCACGAGATGAATGGATTTTACCTATAGTAAACAGCGTTTTGTCGTGAAACTCTTGCTCAGGAAAAGACAGTGAGCGAATGTATTCATACAAGGCTAGATCGATGTTGTTGTCCCTTAATGCTACGTCACCACGCATGATCGCTTCCTTCTCACTCAAAGGAGGGTCATCATTCGTTAACGTATCTATCGGTTTACCGGAATACAGTTCTGCATCAAATTGATTCGTTGGTTCATCAGATGATGCACAACCGAGTAGTAGTATTGGTAGGAAAAGTAGAAGGAACTTATTGTATAACATCATAAACTTGCTCCCGGCGCACTCAATGCGTCCATTACGATAAGTAGTCCTGGGCCAAGTGCAACAATGAAAAAACAAGGCCAAATAAAAATCAGCATAGGAAATAACATTTTAGTCGGTATTTTCGCAGCCACCTCTTCTGCCGCTTGCTGGCGTTTATCTCGAAAATCTTCCGTATAATCACGCAGTGTTTGCGCTAAACTTCCCCCCATTCTGGAGGCATGAGAAAGCAAAGATACCAAGCCTTCTAGTTCAACAAGGCCAGTTCGTTCGATGAATTGTCTAAGCGCATCGGGCATGGTTACCCCAGCTTGTATCTTGGCAAAAACCGTATCCAATTCATCTGCAAGCTCAGGTTGAGAGACGTATAGCTCAGACGCGACACGCCCAAGGGCCGCATTAAAGCCCAATCCGGACTCGGTACATACAACGAGAAGATCGAGTGCATCAGGCACTCCGTTTCTGATTTTTTTCTGACGTTCTTTTTGCAGCTTGCTCAGTACAATATTAGGTGTAAAAGTCCCTAGAAAAACACACGTCATAATCAATAAATTGTTGTAACTACCACCTAATGAGATGTAATAAACCATGAAAGCAGCGATAACACCGACTAAGCTCGACAGCACTTTTAACGCATAGAAAACGGACAAAGCATTCTTCTCATGAAACCCTGCGTGCATGAGCTTTTCTGAGTAGGTTTCATTGTCTTTTTTATTCCCTTTACTAAGAAAAGGGCTTAATGACTCTAGCGTATTAGAGAAGTCATACGGTTTTTTACCTCTCACCTGTCCGTCTTCAGAAATCTGTCTAAGCTTCTTGTCTAAGGGGGAACGAGCACCCAAAAATAGGAACCCTAGCGTTAATGTTAACAAAACAGTAGTAAGCAGAATCATCGCATAGATAACCATCTGAGAGCTCACTCCAAAGTCAGCTAACATCTGCTCCCACACATCAATATTTAATAGGTCCATGGCTTATATCTCTATGCTAATGATCTTTTTGATCCATAAGGCTCCGACAGCCAACAGCACTATACCCACACTAACCATTGATAGACCTCGGGGATCTTGGTAAAGCGGTTCTATGTATTCTGGGCTGGCAACTCTTAAAGCAAAAAACAACCCAAATGGAGATAGTGTTAATATCCATGCCGATAATCGACTTTCAGCCGAGAGCGTCTTCACTTTTCTTTCTAACTTAAAGCGAGCTCTGAGTACTTCAGATACTTTTTGGAGGTTCTCAGACAAGTTACCCCCAGTCTCTTTTTGCAACATCACGGCACTAGAGAAAGCCAACATAGAAACCGTTGGTACACGTTCAGCCATCTGTAAAATAGCCAGGCGCAAGTCATAACCGTAGTTAAGCAGGTTATACGTGTTCTTAAACTCAGTGCCTATCGGATCTGGTAGCTCTTCACCCACTTCATTAAAAGACTGCACAAGAGGCTGCCCAGCTTGTAATGCTCGGCGAATGATGTCTAAAGCTTCTGGGAGTTGCTCTTCAAATCGAGCCATTCGATAAGTCACTCGATTCTGCACATATAGGTAAGCGATAACCCAAACAAGGATGAAGGCTGCGACACAGATAAACCACACTTGATTTGTCATGATGGCTATCAATGTCAGCGCAAGCCCGCAAAGAGTCACAGTCGACAGAAAGCGACTTAACGCGACTCTAATACCTGCCAACTCCAACATTTTTTTCAAGCTAGCAAAATAAGGAACCACAATGAGCTTACGATCGATGGGGGATAAGTCTTTGTTATAATGCTCTTTTAACAAAGACAAACTCTCTTCATCAATATTACGCTGCGTCTCTTTTAAGCGACGAGATAACTCTTTATGCTTTGCTTTTTTCCCCGCAGCAGGTAGCAATAGTGCTTGGGAGATAAAAAGTACCGCGATAAACAATAGTGCTAATGAAACACTTACGTTATCCATAATCTCTCCTTAACTGTGAGTTTCAGTAAAGAGTTCGAAAGGCAGGTCAAGACCACGTTTAACTAGTTGGTCGTGATACTGAGGCACCACACCCGTTGCGGTGTAGTAACCGAGGATATTGCCCTCTTCATCAATACCTTTACGTTGGAATCGGAAAATTTCCGACATCGTAATTACCTCACCTTCCATGCCGTTGATTTCCTGAATACTCACCATACGGCGTTTACCATCTTCTTGACGTTCCATTTGAACGACTAAGTGGATAGCTGAAGCAATTTGAGCTCTTAAGTTTTTGGTTGAGATATTCCAACCAGCCATAGAAAACATGTTTTCTACACGGCTTAAGGCGTCACGAGGGGTGTTGGCATGGATTGTCGCGAGAGAGCCGTCATGGCCAGTATTCATCGCAGCTAACATATCAACCGCTTCGCTACCACGAACCTCACCAACCACGATTCTATCGGGTCGCATACGTAGGGTGTTTTTCACGAGTTCCCGCTGACTTATCTCCCCTTTACCTTCTAGGTTTGCAGGGCGAGTCTCTAAACGAATAACATGAGGTTGTTGAAGTTGAAGCTCCGCAGAGTCCTCTATTGTAATGATTCGCTGGTCACGTGGAATAAAGCCGGAGAAGATATTTAACGTGGTCGTTTTTCCCGAACCAGTACCACCTGAAATCAATATGTTGAGTTCACCTTTAACCGCAGCTTCAACAAATTTAGCCATTTGCGGCGAAACTGAGTTGTAGTCAATCAGGTTATCCATCGTTAAACGATCAACCGCAAAGCGACGAATAGAAACAGAAGGGCCATCAAGCGCAAGAGGAGGGATAATTGCATTCACACGAGATCCATCAACTAAACGGGCATCTACCATAGGTGATGCTTCATCGATTCGGCGACCAACCTGGCTTACGATACGGTCAATGATATTTCTTAAATGGCGATCATCAAGAAAAGTATACGGCGTCTTTTCAAGCTTACCTCTTCGCTCGACATAAACGCTCTTAGGACCATTCACCAAGATATCTGAAACGGTTTGGTCAGCGAGTAAAGGCTCCAACGGCCCAAGACCAAACACCTCATCTTCTATCTGCTTTATAACCCGCTTTCGCCCTTCAGCACTCAGCGCATGACTACCATCGTCAGCCATCAACTGTAAAATGGCTTCATGCAAGTCAACCTTAGCCCGCTCTTTTTCCAAACTTGAAAGTAATCCTAAATCTAGGGTCTCAAGCAGTTGCTTATGAAAAAAGTGTTTGATTGATAACTCTTGCTCTAACACTTTTCGAGCTTCATCAATCGCTTTTTCCTTTTCTACATTCGCTTCAGAACTGCGAGATTGACTAGACGTATCAACACTGGATAAACGCTCAACAGGGTTGGTATCTTCTGAGTCATGCGAAATCTGTTCTACTCTTTTTTCAAACTCTGGATTTACATTTTTTCGTTTAAAGAACATCACAATCCCTCGTGTTCACTATTCATCTACCCGTTATGAAAACCACTTTTTCAACCAGCCTTTTTCTTCTTGCTCTGGTGGTGAAAGAACGTGAGACAAATCGATGATAGAACGAGTAATTGAGCTTTTCTTTCTCGACTGAACTAACGGCTGCCCCAAGTTGGCACTCTCTAGTGCCACTTTAAAGTCATTAGGCATCAAGTGGATATCGTGGTTACCCACCGCCTGCTCAATGTCCTTTAACTTAATAGAATGTCGTTTTTCGTAACGGTTAAGGATCACCTCTATTGCGTCGCTTTGTAAGCCGTACTCAAACTTCAGAGACTTAATTAATCTACTTGTGTTTTTTACTGACACTAAACTCTGCTGTAAAACCAGAAGCACTTTCGTTGCTGGTGATATAGCAGATGCAAATACATGATCTAACCCTCTAGATAGGTCGATCACCACATAAGGGTAAAAACGGCGCAATATAGGCAGCAGCCTGCCTATTTTTTGTGCCTGCTCGAAATCATCAGCATTGTTTTCATGCTTAAAGCTTAGAACATGAAGACCAGATTCATGTTTATTGACCAAAGTACCTAAGGAGATTTCATCCAGGTCATTCGCGCTATTTATTGCATCAGAAACGCTGTAGGTAGGAATAATATTTAAGTAATCAGGAATTACTCCAAATTGGAGATCAATATCGAGCAAAAGCACTTCATTAGGATGCTGACTGGCCATCTCAATAGCGGTATTCAAAGCCAGAGTTGTCGCCCCCATCCCCCCTTTCGTATTCAAAAACAAAATAAACTCACCATAGTTCGAGTTCTCAAGTTTTTCGGCCGCTGTTTTTTTTAACAGAGGGAGTAAATCAGAGAGCATGACATTGTGCGACAAGAAGTCTGATGCTCCCAAGCGAAGTGCTATCTTTAACGCCCCATTATCACTTTCATCTCCCAGCACAACCAAAGATAGGTTCTCGTCCTCAAGCGACAGATCATACCCTTGCAGTTCAACCATTTTTTGAGCCCAATTTCCATTGGCCTCGACAAAAATGAGTTCTGGAACATCAGCACTTTTTAGGTATTCCTCGCTCATTGCCGAGAGTGAAAAAGCCGTCACATGTACGTTTCGGCATTTCTTCAATTCGTGGCTCATATGCGAATGAAAAGCCTCAGTATTGTATATTAACCAGACCTTTAAATTAGTTCTCAAACGCGTAATGTCACCCTCATTAGGCGTCATTTGAATTGCTTCCCCCATACATCAAACTCCTGTACTAGATAACTTCGGGACATCGATTCTTAATGTCAGAATCTGCCCTAACAACCCCTAAACTTTCAGCCGGTAAAATTGTTTCGAATGCAGGGGCAGCAAGAAACCCATTGTTACCTAAGAAACTTAGGTTACTAATCAACTGAATGCCGTAGCCAGTCGCTCTGGCACGTACAAACTTAATATCATCGAAGTTATCTTCGAAATCTGATGCTATCTCCCCTCCACTCGCATCAAGGTAAGCCACCTCTAAATTAGCACCAGAAAACCCAACCAGCGGGATCTCATCCACCACCATTGCACCAATATTATCTCTATCTAAGACATAGCATACTGTCGCCAGTCTAGCCGCCTTCCTTGTCGCTTCACTGACCATTTGTAGTGAAAATATATAAGCACCAAATGCCAAGATTAAAAAAATCAAAAGAAAAATCAGCCATGACACTAATGTAAATTCAACGATGGCAAGTCCTTTAATACGCCCTTTTAGCCTTTTCATCACAGCACCCTCATAACCGAAGTCACACTTAATGGAATGGCAAAGCTCTCCGACGAAAAGGGAATAGACAAGAAATGTGGAACATAATCATAGGTAACACTTACTCGCACATAGCTATCACCAGATGGCTGAGTGACAGTGACATCTGCTGTCGTCAATGAAGAGAGTACCGCCGTGCCCACACTATTTTGACCATAGACCACTACATTCTGAATTTCTGACGTAGGGGCTATTGTGCCGCCAACAGTCCCATACACTTCACTAACCGCATAACGCGCTCCATTTTGCACTGACTTTGAAATGACATTGTAATGAATCAATATATTTCCGAATTCAAGCACCAATACCATAAAGAACAATAATACGGGTGTGGCCAGTACCACCTCGATAGCTGCAAAACCGCTTTGTCGTTTTCTCAACAGTTTCATAATCAAGACTCCCCACTATCAGGGTCCTTATACAAAACAATCCTATAAGTCCCTTCTGTTGTAGAGGTCGTACTACCCGCCCCACCTGTCACACTGCAGGAGTGAATAAATTCACCAAATACGGCAGGAGTACCTGAATTATTTGTCGGTGCTTTTTGCAACAAAAAGAAGCAACCAATTTTGTTCACTGTAAAGTCAGTGGTACCACCGCTTTTACCTGAACAATCCACCATAGGTATGGCTAAAATACGACGCCATGCGACACCATTAGACGCACAACCACTACCACCACTAGCAATACATGCATTGGTATCAGCTTCATATTGTGCGTAACTGTAAGTGCCATCAAAATCGATCTCACCTGTACTCGCATCAATTGTTATTTCGTCTGTAGGTTCCGTTGTTACATAATCTGAAGGGTAATCGGAGGCTGATAAACCGCCGCCATAATCACCAAAACGAGTATTTAGACCATCACCAGTCGGACCTACCGTGCCACCCGGCTTCGTTGTAATGTCTTCGCCAATTTTAACCGGATAATCATAACTGCCGCCTAAACCTTCTTTCACCGTTTTACCACCAGATCCAAAATCAAGAAGGTGGTAATTACCATTCCCCATTTCAGATAAGCTCTTGTCGCCGACCTTTAACGCATGAACGGTGCCAACTTCATAACCAAAAACACTGGTTATTTCCTCACCAGTCACATCATGGTACCCATCTTCTGGTGAGACATCATTATCCGACGTGCCATCACCAATACACACACCAATTGGCACAACATTATTAACAACGACCTGACCAGAACTAGGGCCAGCAACCGCACTCGCCGAAACGGTTTTTTCTAGTCCAAACATTTGAATGAAAAACTCATCCATATCCAAGGAATCGACACGAACACGCACATAGACATCATCATCTGCACCGAACGTTGCTGTTCCTGTAAAATCCTTAGGATCATTTGAATAATCAATGTTTACAGAAGCCGTACTAAAATCAAATTCATGATTACCTGTGGCGGCTGCCATAGCATTTAATGCGGTGCCAACCTCTGCATCTACGGCATCTTTATCCTTACTATTGTCTAAAATAGTTGCGGCAGCTAGCGCAGCAGAATCGACTGCATTTTGTAACCGCGTTTTATTCACAACCATATGGTTGATATCGACAGCTAACGCTGAGACAGCTAAAAAAACCAACAAAGCGGCTGTAATCATGACTACGACTAAGCCTTGCTGCTTTTTGGGGCTTTGTGATACTCGATACAACATGTGAGTACCTCCAGATTTAGTTAAACTCTTCTAGGATCTGGCTACTACTGCTTCCGGACAGATCATTTTCACCTCTGCCAACATATCGGTCGTAACCAGCCTGCATCCGCTCCCCTGTACCGTCCGGTACTTCGAGTAGATTCTCTTGGGTCGCATTAGGGTTATATGTTTGTTCTGTTTTCACTAGTGCTACTGAATGCCCCAAACGGGCATCATTAGCACAGCCAACTAGCACCATCACGAGAAAGACCATCATTATTCTAATCATATCTATCTCCTTATAAATCATGACCAAATGAGCCTTCACTACCGCCGTCGGTTGGCGATACGGCCTGTGCTGATTGAGATTGCTCTGAAGTGGATTCAGACGGTTCAGCAATGTAAGCGCTTCGGCCTAACAAATAATATTCCAAGTCATTAGGGTCGACGAAAGCATCTGTTGGTAATGTCACTTTCGTGCGGTCGATTGGCTTGGCAAGCCTTGGAGTCACAAGAATAACCAGTTCGGTTTCGCCAGATACATACTCTTGGCTGTTGAAAAGCTGCCCTAAAATCGGCACATCACCAAAGCCTGGCATCTTGTTGCTGATATCTCTCACATTCTCACTCAGTAAACCTGCAATACCGATAGTCTGGCCATCTGCTAACTCAAGTGTTGAAGATGCACTACGACGCGTAATAGGTGGAATGAAGTAAGTCGCGTTGGTAGTACCAGGATCAATCGTTAGCGAGCTACTATTCGCAATTTCACTCACATCAACAGCCAAGTTCAGGTTGATTTTTTTATCACTAAGAACCGTTGGGATGAATTTCAGCCCTACACCATATTCTTTGTATTCAATGGTGATGCCGTCTTCATCAGGCACAGGGATTGGGAACTCACCGCCCGCTAAAAATTCAGCTTTTGAACCACTTAACGCGGTTAGATTCGGCTCAGCCAAAACTTTGGCTACACCATTCTGCTTTGCAACATCCAGAGCAAAGGTAAACAATGTATTGCTATCGATAAAAGAACCTAAAATCCCATAATCTGTTGAGGTGGGAATATCAAAAATCGGCGTTGCACCCAATACACCAGCAGGCACAGAAGACGCTCCCCATGAAAAATCAGAACCACTGGTTTGGAAGAAATGGAAGTTAGCATCGAATTTTCGAACTAAGCTTCTTTGCACTTCAGCGACAGTGACCTCTAGCATGACTTGCTGAGCACCACCAATCGACATTAAGTTGATGACCCCAGTCGCCGCAGCTTGCTCACTACCACTCTCTTTTGACTCATCTGCGGTTTGCCCGGAGGAGTAAGTTTCTGCAATTCTCATCGCGACATTCATCTGCTGTTGGTTGCTCACCTGACCGCTCAGCAGCAAACGGTTTTGCGCACTATGTACCTCAATCGTTTCATCAGGAAGGAACTCATATAACTTAGCCTTTAAACTATTAAGATCATGAGTAACCTCAATATTGATAGACTCAATCAACTGCCCTCGAGCGTCCCAAGCCATTAGGTTGGTAGCACCTAATTTATTACCTATCAAAAATAACTCGTTAGATTTAAGCATCACAATATCAAGGACATCAGGGTCACCAAGTGACACCTTGCTAGCCTTACCCGATAAAACGACATGCGTTGATTTGTGATGAGGAACCGTGACGGTTTTCCCAGTTTGAAGAGCGGCAAAGCTCAATGTAGAAAAACAAACTAGGCTCAAAACACACGTTAATATTATTTTCATATCTCACCTCAATCCTTGACGCGAACACTAGATGCTTGAGTACCTTTGATGATGGTTACACTTGGTCTAGGTACATATCGACGAGCCACTTTTTTCTCGACTTCGTGTGGGTTTCTCAAAGTTAGTTGAATACTCCCCTTACTCTTTGCCGTCAGTAATTTTTCAGCATCTTGAGGGGAAACCTCTAACGTCACAGCTCTCACGATAATCGGACTGTTTTCTTTCGTTTTAGCTGTTTGGTCTACAGCCAAGACCTTAATGTCTTTCAATACTGTTCGAGTCGACGCTGAATTTTGGCTATAAGAAACGGTGTTAAGAATATCGACCTTATTCCCAGGTAATAGGAACCCAGCGACACCTATGACGTCATCAACTCGGATCGTTACCGCTCTCTTATTCTCAGGGATCAATGCCGCTAATGTTGAACCTTCACCAGGAACAGTAAAACGCATTTTGTGGAGAACCTCTCCGGCATAAATGGTATTTGCAACCACCTTGCCAACGAGTTCTGAAACATCGGAGTAGTTATTCTCGTTAATCCAATCGACTTCCATTAACTTCGTGGTTAGGAACTGCTCTTCAATTATCGTTCCAGCTTCAATCTCTTGTGAGGCCACAACTACTGGATGACGCTCCACAGTTTCAACTTCGACTGTTGGCTGTACTTGATTTTCCATCCATTGTTTAGCGAAAAAAACAGCAGCTAAACCAAATACTACGGACAGTAAAAATAGTAGGAAAACTTGACTCTTATTCATGTGTTATTCCTCATGTCCATCAGAGGTAAAATAAACTTCCCAAGCCATGGAAAGAATATCGAATGTGATAACAGGCGGGAGTTGCTCGAACGAAAGAATATCTTTACTTATACCTACCAGATCTTTCGGCAAGCAGGGGAAAAATGGCACTTTGTATAAAGTGTGCATTTGGGATAAACGCTCAAAGAAACCGTCTTGAAGTTCAACCTCTTTCTCTGCGGCAACATTCATCCACAACGCTTCGTAATCACGCTGCATAAGAGGCTTAAATTCAATTTTGTAACCTAAACGACGCAAAAATGCGGGATCACTGATTTTCTTTGGATTTAAGTTGGTAGAGAAGGCAAGAGTTAAAACAAACGGCATCGTAATTTGCTGACCGTTGGGCAGCGATAGATAATCAAAAGCATACTCCATCGGCACTATCCATCGATTCAACAATGTGTCTACAGGCATAGGTTGACGGCCAAGATCGTCTATCACGAAAATTCCATTGTTTGCCATCATCTGTACCGGGGCTAACCAGACTCGACTGTTTTCTGAGTGATTCACCTCAAGCATATCCATGGTGAGCTCACCACCGACCTGGATATTCGGTCTCTCACAGTTAAGCCAGCGCTTATCGTATTGATCTTTTAGCGAGATAGCTTTGGTACTGCCGTTTCTATCTAAAGGTTTATGGTGTTGTGCAGAGAAAACCTTGATAATATTGCCAAGCGCATAGACGGCATAAGGAATAAACACCGAAGTGTGCAAAGCGTTGACAATACGGCTAGCAACAAAGGTTTTACCAGTACCAGCATGCCCATATAACAAAAGGGCTCGCCCTGAGTTTATTGCCGGCCCTAGGACGGAAATCATTTTATCGATGCCATAGACATCACTTAACGCCGCCTCGACATGTGGACGAGTCACGAGCTCAGCCCTAAGGTCTTGCTGCTTGACCACCTCACTATATTGCTCAAGAGAAACTGGGGCTGGACCTAAATAAGCATCACGCTTGAAAGCTAAATCGGCTTCTTCTAGCCCTTTCTCTGAGAGAGAGTAACGAACGTGACTATGTGATGCAGATGAGAGAGAAAGATCTGAGGTAGGTTGAAAAACCTCAATTAGAGATTTTTTCCTCAATACCGCCAAAGCACTTTCCACAATATGAGTCACAACACATATATGGTTGGAAAGTTCTAAAACGTCCGATTTAGGGTATGCAGACAAATGCTTAAGTACGAGATTTTCAATCACGACTTCAGGAATTCCCAACGTATCAAGTGATGTTGGGACAACAGGAGCTGATATTTGCGGTTTTAATGTTGTTGAAGCCGTATGCCCTATAATATCCATTATATTATTCCTCTCCACAAAGCTTACCAACAACAGCTTTAATTAAAATAGCTATACATCGCTAATCCTATGACAACAGAGGGGGCAAAAGGCATTGTCACTTTATTTAAGTATCGATTATGAAAATTAGTACGCTCATCTTTGACTGGTGAAACACCACTCAATAAAATAAGTTTATTTTGGAAATAACCTTTAATGCTGACACTACTTGAGTTAGCGTAGTTATAAAGTAAATAAAAGGATCCGATCATCCCAGAAGCAAGTAAGATAAAGTACGATGCATCAAGTATTTGTCCCCACCCAAGATACATTCCAACAACGCCCAATAACTTCACATCACCTGCAGACATTGCTCTCATAAAATACAAAAGCAAACCAAACCCAAAAAGTACTGCAAACCCTGCTAATGAAGACAAGAAAAAGCCCAACGTATAATTGCTATCAAACATTGACAAAAAATAAACAAACAAAAGAAGTATCAATATTTTATTAGGTATACGATGCTTTTCAACATCGTATACCGAAACTGCAATTAGCAGTGCCCAAAAAGCAGAAGGCTCATTAATCATATGTTCTATTTATACACTCGATATAATGCTCTGAAACTTACTAAGTAAGGCTGTTGCCATCCCAGAGAAAACTAACCCAACAGCAAGGACAAGCGAGGCCGCACCAATCACGTATTCGACCGTAGTTAACCCCGATTGCCGTCTCAGTTTATTATTGTTCATAGCTTCAACCACTAACCTACATTGGCAACAATAGCGTTTAATTTATTTGCCAGAGTATTACCTAGGCCAGAAAATACAGTTGTTAAGCCTAAAACCAATAATGCTGCACCGATTACATACTCGATTACAGTCAACCCTTCTTCATCTTTCATGAATTCTTTGCAATTATTCAAAAACTTACCCATGACAACCTCTCCTTGATTTTCATAACAGGCTTCGTTTACCTGTAAAGTAAATCTAGAGGTGAGTCACACATTCGGTTAGGATTTTTTTGCCATTTACTTGCACTTTTTTGTTGTACTTCTAATCTCTGTAATAATTTCCTTATTTCTGAATTTTCACATCTGGCCATTTATATATGATACAGGTTTAGTAGAAATGAAATTAATAACACCACTGCTATCAGATATAGATAGCGAGTTTAATTCAATTATTATAAATAAAGTTAGTCGTTACTTCCCTGTGGAAAATTTTCAACAAGATATATCAGTTATCAGTAACTTAGATGTAAGAATTGTATTTTTCATTTTAAATAGAGAAAGTGAAATTCAATTACTTACCATGGCATTATCTATTTGTGAAAACCTAAACAAGCGGATAGTTTTAATTTCACCATTTGAGATACCTAATATCATTCGAAATCATAAGAATATATTTTTCATTATAGAAACGAGTAACAATCATCTGACCAGTGCCTTCGAAGAACTAAAGAGTAAAACACAGCATATCTTTGACCCTCACTTCGATCTTGACCGAAAAACGAATAACAACAACCAGCTGTCAGCAAAGCTGTTCACGTCTGAAGTCGTAAACTTTGTAATGGATAATATTAACAAGGAGATAAGAGAAACGGAGATTGCAGAGAAATGTCACTGTTCCACCACCTACTTTTCTAAGAAGTTTCATCTACACTTTGGGGTAAGCTTTCGTGACTTCGTGTGTGATAAACGAATCTTATTAGCCAAGAAGCTAATCGAGGCCGATACCGAATCAAAAATAGCGGTTATCTCTTATCAATGTGGATACAAGGATGTGTCATATTTCTCAAGAATCTTCAAGAAAAGAACTGGCGTAACGCCTGCAAGTTACAGACGAGCCTGCATGGATAACAGAAAACGCTAATTTTACTCCCTAAAAGAAAAAATCATGGTACATTTAACATGATTTTAACAAAAATAACTTAGCGAAAAACATGGAGTTAGACAATGATTCAGCCTAACGAGTTTAGCCAAGAACAAGCAACAGCTCTCCCTACACCTAATGATATGATTCTTAAATGGGCAGAAGAACGTCCAAATGAGGTCTATTTAAAACAAATTATTAACCGCCAGTTTGTCGAGTTCACGTACAAAGAAGTGGCTGATAAAGCACTAAAACTGGCGTCTGCACTAGAGGCACTCGGTGCCGAGCCCGGCGATCGAGTCGCGCTTATTTCTAAAAACTGTGCGGAATGGTTTATCTGTGATCTTGCCATGATGTTAGGAGATTTTGTCAGCGTCCCAATTTTTCCTACCGCAGGTGCAGATACCATCCAATACTGTATCGAGCACAGTGAAAGTAAAATTGTGATTGCAGGTAAACTGGATGACCCTAAGGCAACACAACAAGTACTAGATGACAACACAAGTTTGATTAGTATCTCGCTACCCTACGATACCGCGCCAAAGTGCCAACATACATTTGAACAGCTCATCGAAGCACATGAACCAACCACCAAACGTCCTCAGCATTACGATGATAAGCTTATGTCTCTTGTTTACACATCGGGGACTTCTGGCCTACCAAAAGGCGCAATGCTCACATACGGTGCCTTTACGTGGTCAGTTCAGAGACTGATCGATCATATCGGTATCCAAAAAGATGACCGTCTGTTCTCTTACCTACCACTGGCTCATATTACAGAGCGAGTCTACATCTTTGGTTCTTCAGTCATGGGCGGGGTGGTAACGGCGTTCCCAGAATCTTTAGACACCTTCATTGATGATGTGAAGATGCAGCGTCCTACTCTGTTTATTTCTGTCCCTCGTTTATGGACCCTGTTCCAACAGCGCATCCAAGATAAGCTGCCGCAGAAAAAACTGAACATTCTGCTGAAGATCCCGTTCATTAATAACATCATTAAGAAGAAGCTTGCTGATGGCTTAGGCCTAGATCAAGCTCGCGTTCTAGGCTGTGGCTCCGCACCAGTATCACCAGCGCTACTTGCATGGTATGAAAGCGTTGGTTTACACATTACCGAAGCGTGGGGGATGACTGAGTCTTTTGCTTACAGCACATTAAATTATCCGTTCAGAGCAGATAAGATTGGTACCGTTGGTAATGCTGGTCCTGGCATTGAACTTAAGATTGCCGAAGATGAAGAGATTTTAGTTCGTGGTAAAGGCCTATTCTCTGGTTACTACAAAAATGACATTGCAACGCAAGAGTCATTTAATTCTGAAGGCTGGCTGCACACCGGTGATATTGGTGATATTGATAGCGAAGGCTACCTCACCATTCGAGGGCGTAAAAAAGACACCTTTAAAACTGCGAAAGGTAAGTTTGTCGCGCCAGTGCCAATCGAGAACAAACTCTTTGAGTACAGCCGCGTAGAGATGATGTGTCTGATTGGCCTTGGCTTACCTGGTCCAATTCTGCTTGTTGTCCCACATGACTTCCCTAACTTTGATCGCGCTCGCTACGAGAGAACCACTAAACGAGTGATCGAGAGAATGAATGAGAAGCTCGCGTCTCATGAGAAGATCAAGGGCGTACTGATGATTAAAGAACCATGGAGTATTGAAAATGGTGTGTTAACACCAACACTCAAGATCAAACGCCATGTACTAGAGCAGAAGTACCATGAAGCCGGTCATAACTGGCCGAAAGATAAATTGGTGGTTTGGGAAGAATAATTAAAATCGAAAGGGAGCCATTATGGCTCCTTTTTTGTAAGCTCACATTATAAGTACTTAGTATAATCCGCAGCATCACTACTCTCGTAATCTAAGCCGACATCCTTTCTCATTCGATGACTTAACGATTCCAAGCAAACAACTTGTCTAGATTTATTCGGCTTCCTCACCTTAGTATTATCATTGATTTTAAGTACCTGAGTAACAAATATACCGACCCAGCAGGTTATTGCTTTCATGTTCTCTCTCTTGTATTCCCTGTTTATTTATCGCTATTATGAAAACAACCTGTTCGATAATCGAACAACCATTATTAACAAGAACTATAAGCTGAGATTATGGACAATAGACTGCGTCACCTTTCAGGTCTCCGTTACTTTGAAGTTGCGGCTCGCTTGAGCAATTACAGCAAAGCTGCTGAAGAGCTGTTCGTCACTCAAGCAGCCGTCAGCCAGAAGATTCGACAGTTAGAAGAACAGATTGGATGTAAGCTCTTTATTCGTAAGGGGCGTGCAATGACTTTGACGCATGAAGGGCACACACTTTTTAGACATGTCTCTGATGGATTTCAAGAGGTTCTGCTGGGGTTAAACAAGATCCAATCAGAACCTATTCAAGGGCTGCTTGTTGTTAGAACTCCCCCTTCTTTTGCTTCTCGTTGGTTACTGCCTAGGCTGTGGAAGTTCTCGGTAAAGCACCCAGAAATCCCAATTAAGGTGCTAACAGGGTCTGATACCCCAAATTTAAAGCATGGTGAGATTGATGTGGCTATTCTGCAGGGCGAAGATCTATGCGTTGAAGAAGGCTTGACTCTAGAGATGCTAATCAACGAACCGGTTTACCCTTTTTGTTCTCCTGAACTCGCAAACTCTTTGAACTTCACATCACCGGAACAACTCCTCAAATGTTGGCTGATTCAGTTTGATAGCGGTTGTTTCCCGTGGGAGGAATGGTTTAGGCAAGCAAACATATCGACTCAAAGCAGCGCCATTCAGTGGATGGAGGTCGGTACCTTTGATATGGGGTTAACCACGGTCATGGCGGGGCATGGGGTTTGCTTGGCAACAGACAGCTTAGCTGGTGACTTCATCGAACGCGGCTTGCTAGTGAAACCTTTTGATATTGGCATGACACCTGGTGTTCAAGTAAACCTGTGCTTTGATCCTAACTCCCCGAGAGAAGAGCGTATTACTGCGTTCACCAATTGGTTGCATGAAGAAGTAAACGAGCTATTGGAAAATTAGATCTCACCTACTAATTACTTAAACAAGGAATAGGCTTAAATAAACCATAAACCTAACTCAACATAGAACGGTAACGTAAACCTCTCGACACCGACAAAACTATGTTGAGTTAAAGCAACATCGAGTTAAAAGCTACGTTGCCTTGAATCACTCCCAAAATGACTTCTTCAGTTCTTTCTCGACTTGTTCCGACGTAATACCGATATCTCTCAGTAAATAATCGGGTAGCTCAGACAGTTGCTTTCTGGTTCTACGATTTTGAAAGTACAGGCTTAATTTAGAATAGAATTTCTTAATTGATAATGATGACAAAAATGAATGGTTGGTATTTGCTGTTGCTGTGATCGTATTCATAGCCTTTCTCCTGTTGATCTTTTGCTTTGTTATAGTTAATAATCAACCAACAGAGCAACGTCGACAAACGATAGATACTGGCACTCAGTTAAGGAAAACTAATGTGAGAGAGCGTACCCCACCATTCCAAGGGATCTACTACTTCTATATCGCAGCCGACAAAGGTAGCTTTAAGCTCGCTGCAGAAACCCTGTTTGTTACAGCCGCAGCAGTCAGCCAACAAATTCGCCAACTTGAAGAGTGGTTAGGCGCAGATCTGTTTATTCGCCAACACCGAAAAATAGTCTTAACTCATGAAGGCGAAGTACTGTACCTACAAGCGAAAAAAGGCTTTGCTCACCTTCAAGATGGCGTAAGAAGAATCAACCAAGACCCTAACCCTAATCAGTTATCAATTTCGACCGTCCCATCTTTTGCCCAGCATTGGTTAGTGCCAAGGATTGGGGATTTCAGAGAGCGACATCCAGACCTTTCTATGTTGATTGAGCCGACCAACAAGCTGATCACCTTTGAGGATTCAAGTATTGATATCTGTATACGCTACGGGCACGGTAACTACCCAAACTTAGAGTCGCGCTGGCTAATGGATGAGGTGTTATATCCTGTTTGTCATCCGCTCTATCAGGAGAAGTATGGAATATACAGTGTCGAGGACCTGCACAAAGCCGAGCTAATTGAAGACCGATGGCCCGATATGGATTGGTCAATATGGCTTAATGAAGTAGGCGTTGAAGGCGGTCACACCACGTTGCAGTTTGATGGCTCTCACTTTGTACTAGAAGGTGCACTCTCTGTTCAAGGAGTCGCCTTAGTCAAACACAGCTTAGTGTATCGATACCTGCAAGAAGGGAAGCTAGTTAGAATTGGTAATACAGCGCTAAGACCAAAATACAACTATTTCTTATGTGCGCCGCCTGGATACTTTCATCGCGACAAGATTCAACGCTTCTCCAAATGGATAGAAACGCAGGTCAGTGAGTTTGGTAACAAAGGAAGGGAAATGCTCAACATCGTCGATACCGACTTCTCATTGAAATGGTCGGGAAACTCCGATGGCTAAACTGATATACTGAGAGCAAATAAATGACGAGTAAATCTCATGACACAAGCAAATAACCCACTTCACGGCATCACACTGCAAAAACTGCTAACAGAATTGGTTGAACATTACGGTTGGGAAGAGTTGAGCTACATGGTAAATATCAACTGCTTCAAAAAGGACCCAAGCATCAAATCGAGCTTAAAGTTTCTGCGCAAAACAGAATGGGCACGAAGTAAAGTAGAGCAAATCTACATTGATTTAAAGCGTTAGCCTCCCCCCGCTGTATCAGTCCCGTATTGCTGAATACGGGATTCCCCCTGTGTCTACTTTTTAGGGGCCACATCGTATCTCGTATCTCGTATCTCGTATCTCGTATCTCGTATCTCGTATCTCGTATCTCGTATCTCGTATCTCGTATTATGATTCCCATAAAACAAAAGCCCCGCAAGCTTTCACTTGCGGGGCTTTCTAGTTAATTTAGAAAAGAGCTAATTACTTACCAGCTTCTTTGTCTGCTTTAACTTTAGCGATTACTTCGTCTGCCACGTTTGTTGGACATGGAGAGTACTGTAGGAATTCCATAGAGAATTGACCACGGCCTGAAGTAATAGTACGTAGGTGACCGATGTAACCAAACATTTCTGATAGTGGTACGTCAGCTTTGATACGTACGCCAGTAGCGCCAGCTTGTTGATCTTTGATCATGCCACGACGACGGTTAAGGTCACCGATTACATCACCGACGTGATCTTCTGGAGTGAATACGTCAACGTTCATGATTGGCTCAAGAAGTTGTGCACCCGCTTTAGGCATAGATTGACGGAATGCGCCTTTCGCTGCGATTTCAAATGCGATTGCAGATGAGTCAACTGCGTGGAAGCCACCGTCGAATAGTTCTACTTCAACATCTAGAGTTGGGAAGCCAGCAAGAACACCGTTTTCCATCATAGATGCGAAACCTTTCTCAACTGCAGGCCAGAATTCCTTAGGAACGTTACCGCCAACAACTGAAGAAGAGAACGTAAAGCCAGAACCTGCTTCGCCTGGTTTGATACGGTAATCGATCTTACCGAATTGACCAGAACCACCAGATTGCTTCTTGTGCGTGTAGCTATCTTCAACAGCTTTCGTGATTGTTTCACGGTAAGCTACTTGAGGAGCACCTACTACAAGGTCAACGCCGTATGTACGCTTAAGGATATCTACCTTGATGTCTAGGTGAAGTTCACCCATACCTTTCAGGATAGTTTCGCCAGTTTCTTCGTCAGTCTCAACTTGGAAAGATGGATCTTCTGCAACCATTTTACCGATCGCGATACCCATTTTCTCAGAACCGCCTTTATCTTTTGGAGATACAGCGATAGAGATTACTGGAGTTGGGAAGATCATTGGCTCAAGAGTACATTCGTGCTTCTGATCACATAGAGTGTGACCAGTTTGAACGTTCTTCATACCTACAACAGCGATGATGTCACCAGCTTGTGCAGATGTAAGTTCGTTACGCTCATCAGCTTGCATCTCAACCATACGGCCGATACGCTCAGTTTTACCTGTTGCTGAGTTAAGAATTGTATCACCCTTCTTCATTACACCAGAGTAGATACGGATGAACGTTAGAGCACCGAAACGGTCGTCCATGATCTTAAATGCTAGAGCACGTAGAGGCTCATCTACAGATACTGTTGCAACTTCACCAGTTGGTTCGCCAGTCTCTTTATCAGTTAGAGGCTGAGGATCAACTTCAGTTGGAGCTGGTAGGTAATCTACTACAGCGTCAAGGATAAGTTGCATACCTTTGTTCTTGAATGCAGAACCACAGAACGTAGGGAAGAATGCGATATCACGAGTACCTTTACGGATACAACGCTTGATGTCTTCGATAGAAGGCTCTTCACCTTCCATGTAAGCTTCCATTAGGTCATCGTCTTGCTCTACAGCAGTTTCGATTAGCTCTTCACGGTATTGCTCAACGTCATCAACCATGTCCGCAGGAACATCTTTGATTTCGTAGTTTTCAGGAAGACCAGTGTCATCCCAAACGTATGCTTTACGGCTTAGTAGGTCTACAACACCAACGAATTCATCTTCGCGGCCGATTGGTAGAACCATTACTAGCGGAGTAGCGCCTAGAACGTTCTTAACTTGGTCAACAACGCGGTAGAAGTCAGCACCCATACGGTCTAGTTTGTTAACGAAGATCAGACGAGATACTTCTGATTCGTTAGCGTAGCGCCAGTTAGTTTCTGATTGAGGTTCAACACCACCAGAACCACAGAATACACCGATACCGCCATCAAGTACTTTAAGAGAACGGTATACTTCAACTGTGAAGTCAACGTGTCCAGGAGTATCGATAACGTTTAGACGGTGATCATTCCAGAAACAGCTTACAGCTGCTGATTGGATAGTAATACCGCGCTCAGCTTCCTGTTCCATGAAGTCAGTCGTTGATTCGCCGTCATGTACTTCACCAGTCTTGTGGATTTGACCAGTTAGCTTAAGGATACGCTCAGTGGTAGTTGTTTTACCCGCATCAACGTGCGCGAAAATACCAATGTTTCTGTATTTCGATAAATCTGCCATTGTCTTACTCTGTTAATAGGATATAAAATGCGCGCAGAGTATATCACAATCTGTGAAGACTGATAGCTTTGCATGCATTTGGGACTAAAAAACTTTGCCTTTTCCTAACATTTAGAAAAAGGCACGCTGTAGAAACAATCTAAATGATTGTTAATTATAGTGCTAACCCAAAGCCCAATCGGGGTTAAAGTTAGACTGAATTGCTGCTGTATAGATTAGCTGAAGTGAGTTCAATTACAACTCATCAAAAGCATTAATTGCCTCTGATAGTTTTTTCACTCCGTGGATTTGCATTCCTGGAATACCACCTTTCGGCATATTAGCTGCAGGAACAATTGCTTTCTTAAAGCCGTGTTTAAATGCTTCATTCAAGCGTTCTTGCCCACTAGGTACAGGACGAATCTCACCCGCTAGGCCTACTTCACCAAAAACCACCACATCTTTAGGTAATGCACGGTCTCTGAAACTAGAAAGTAATGCCATGACTAATGCAAGATCAGCACTAGTTTCGGTTACTTTAACACCACCGACGACATTCACAAACACATCTTGGTCAGCCATTTGTAAGCCGCCGTGTTTATGCAGCACCGCAAGTAACAAGGAAAGACGGTTCTGCTCAAGACCAACCGCGACTCGCCGAGGGTTTGCCAACTGGGAGTAATCCACCAACGCTTGGATCTCAACAAGCAGTGGTCGGGTACCTTCCCATACCACCATCACTGAACTGCCTGACGTTTCTTCTTCACCACGAGACAAGAATATAGCCGATGGGTTGCTGACTTCTTTTAGGCCTTGACCAGTCATAGCAAACACACCCAGCTCATTCACCGCACCAAAACGGTTTTTGTGGCTGCGCAGCGTTCTGAAACGGCTATCTGTTCCGCCATCTAACAACACTGAACAGTCAATAATATGCTCAAGCACTTTAGGGCCCGCCAGCGTGCCATCTTTAGTTACGTGTCCAACGAGAAAGATTGCTACATTATTCTGCTTAGCAAAACGAGTCAGTGCAGTGGCTGACTCACGAACCTGAGCCACACTGCCTGGTGAAGATTGAACATCAGCGACATGCATTACTTGGATCGAGTCGATAACCATGATCTTAGGTTGTTCTTTTTCAGCAACCTGACAAATCTTGTCCACGTTCGTTTCTGAGAGCATCTTAAGGTGTTCTTTAGGCAAACCAAGACGTGATGCACGCATCGCGACCTGCTGCAAAGATTCTTCGCCCGTGACATAAAGGGTCGGAAGTTGCGAAGAGAGCAGACACATGGTTTGTAACAATAGTGTCGATTTACCCGCCCCTGGGTTACCACCAATAAGGATCGCAGCACCCGGTACAACACCGCCACCAAGCACGCGGTCGAGCTCTTTAAAGCCACTACTAAAACGAGGCACTTCCTGCAGGTCGATTTCTGACAGTGTTTGAACCGAAGACTCTGTTGCGCTACCAGCATAGCCACTCAATCGTTCATTGCGCGCTACCTGAGGTGAAGCGGCTAACCTAACTTCTGTAATTGTGTTCCAAGCACCACACGCATTGCACTGTCCTTGCCAACGTGGGAAGTCAGCCCCACAGTCATTACACACATAAGCTCGCTTTGCCTTAGCCATAAAACCTCAATAATTTACCCAGTTACACAATGATGTTGTCAATTTGTGACTTATTTGACCGTACGGGTGCAAATAAACGTTGCAGTCATACCACTTATATTTAAAGATCGATTTAAACTAGTCGATAACATAAATGTACCTTCCATTCTAACAAGAAAAGTATGCAGCAATCTGAAATTCTATCTATAGCAGAGCGTCTTATCCCGGCTTATCATGCCGAAGATTTCGAATTCCTTCTTTCTCAAATGACAGAAGGCGAATCACCGTCTCTGAAGCTGCTCGTTAAAATGGAACTGAATCGTATCATGGCTCCATGTACAAAGAGCATTGATTTACGCGGACGTATCGATAATGAGTGTCGTCAGTTCACACTCGATGGCCGTAAACACTGGCTCGACGACATCGCGTTAAATGCCTATCAGCGCGGCACAAAAAAATTCAAAGGCTACACCGAAGGCGCTTGGGAGTTAGTGATGACTCCAAGAACTCAACCTCTGCGTAGTGTTGTTAATAGTGCTTCTCAAAACACCCAAGACATCACCAGTGCCAACAGCCCTTATGAAGCTGAAGCCATTAACCTAGGTTATGACTTAAAGCGTCAAGAGAACCGACTCAAGATAAGCTCACAAGTTGAGGTCACCACTTCAAAAGGACAAAGCCTACACGGTGTCACGGTCGATATCTCTCCTTCAGGCGCAAAATTCAAAGTACCAAGCGTCTTTCGCTATAACCTAGGTGAAATCATCAGCGTTAAGTTTACCGAGCTGGTTGAGAAGTCACTCGAAACCGATGTAAACCAAGCAGTAGAATTTCGTGTGCTCGGGATTGATGAATCCTATGAAAATGACGCGGTTAAATTCCTAAGAACCATCAAGGTAAGCGACAACAATATTGTGGCGCGTTTACTTGATGAGTCTTTAAATAGCACAAGCAAGAAAACCAGCCACGAAAATCAAGATAGAGTTATTCGAACCCGCACTCGAGGTATCGAGCACACCTATCTAAAACACACTTGTAACCTTCCTCTGTTCTTTAGTGGCAGTGAACTCAAGCTTGCACTGCTTACAGATAACAACCATCCGCTATGGCAATACTGGCACGACGAGCGAAACCAACAGGCACTAGGAACTCTGTTCAACGAACAGCGCATGAACTTACTGGCGAAGCCCGGTGTGAAAGGCACCAGCAACGTCATCTATTCGTTTACTCATGAACATCAAAATAAGACGCTGTTCTATTCGATGATGTTACCTGAAGCGACTCGTGAACAAAGACAACTGTTCTGGCACATTGGTGGTAAGCGTAAAAGCTGGAAGGCGTTCAAATTCTCTGTATTCGAATTATCAGAAACGGAGCGACAAGCTTTAGCCAAACATTCAGACACGCTAGCGCAAAGCTCAGCACAACTGACGCATTGCGGTATATTGCAAGAGATTGGCGATCACGAGAGTGCTGCGGATTACTTATTGAGTGAAAAGCCACGCATTCCAAGCAGTGAACTGAACCGCTTCCGTCACCCACGCACTGTGGTTGGTAACATTCAAAGTATCTATTTTGACTCTCAGACCCGTCGTAAAGAACCGAGATACCAATTTAAGTCACCGTTGCGACTTACCTCACAAGATGGCGCAGCGGCAAACGGCCACACCTTAGATATCTCGAAACGTGGGTTGAGCATTACTCTTGAACAGCCAATGGTCCTCAAGATCAATGATCCGGTGATCGTGAACTTTAATGAGCTACAGCTTTACGATAAGAATCTGCCATTAAGCACAGTGCCTTATCACGTGATTCGTGTGAGTCCCAATGGCCGAAATGTCCAATTAGTGATAGCTGAAAACGCTAAGACAATGCGTACTATCGCGTTCCTGAATGGGCTTATCGATCAAAACCAAAGCAAGCTAATTAAGAAGAGAGAGATACTGCCAACGAACTCCTTACTTGAGTCGCTGCACAATATTTTGTTAAGCAAGATGGTCAGTAGCCCTATCTTTATTGATAAACCAAGTTCAACACTGCGTTGTAAGATCATTGGTGTGAATTTCCCACTCAATAAACACCTGACTTTACTGGCGAAACTTGGACACAACCAAAAGTTCTCACTGGAGCCTATATTTAAAGGCCACACCAATTCGCTGCTGGCTGAGCCCCTCAAGAGAATCGAGGGTGCAGAGCCTAAACACCACGACGTCTATATCGCTGCGGTGAAGTTCGGCGACAAGATCCAATCAGTACATACAAAGTTGGTGAAAGACTTTACCTCGGCAAAAGAAAGAATCTTATTCATTAAGAAAGCGCAGCACTTAGGTGATGTGTATGTACTTCGCGTTACGACCGCGCCAATCTTCAATCCATTGACCACCTTATTCCAATCGGATTTAGAAGAGCTTGCTCGTATCAGCATGCACCAAGCGAAGAAGCTAGAAAACGAGATCACCGCGTTTATCGGTTATGGTGAGATAGAAGATATTACCGATGAAGTGTTGATCCGATTGGAGCTAACGCGTTAGTCATAATACTCCATCATCTCTAGGTACAATAAAAAAGAAAAGCAGGCTCAGTGCCTGCTTTTGTGTCTTTGTAATATCACACGATTAAATAATCATGCTGTTGTGAACCTTTACGGTTTCGCCTGCCAGCTGATTTTTTGTTGCTTAGCCAACGCGCCAGACAGGATACACAATACCCCACCTAAGCCAGCATAACGCACAGCAGTTTGAGCTTGTTGCTCGACTTTTGGTTTTGCATGGAAGGCAATACCTAAACCAGCAGCGCCCATCATCACCAAGTCATTCGCGCCATCACCAACAGCAACCGTGTTATGTAGCTCCAACTCATACTCTTCAGCCAGTTCGACTAAGATATCGGCTTTGGTTTGCGCCGAAACTACATCACCCAACACTTCCCCTGTCAATTTACCCTTAACGATTTCTAAAGTATTCGACTGGGCATGATCTAAGTCTAGCGTGTCTTTTAAGTAATCAGAGAAGTAAGTAAAGCCACCCGATGCGATAGCGGTTTTCCAACCCAGTTTGTTAAGCGTATTCACCAGTCCAACTAAGTCTGGCATGAAAGGCAGTGATTGGCGCACTTGCTCTAGAATCGACTCATCCGCACCTTTCAGTGCTCCGACTCGTTGACGCAGGCTCTGTTCGAAATCTAACTCTCCTTGCATAGCACGCTCTGTAATTTCAGAGACTAACTCTCCTACTCCAGCGAGCTTGGCTATTTCATCGATACACTCGATTTGAATCGCTGTGGAATCCATATCCATTACGATCAAACCCGGCTTAGATAAGTCTGGAACTTCGCTAAGGCAAGCATAATCAAGCTTCAAAGCCTGGAGGATTTCTTCATGTGCAGGCGTTAGGTTGCCAGACATCAATGCCACTTCGTAATGGCCAACTTTCCACGTATCTAAAACGGTGTTGTAAATGCCAGTGAAAAAGTCGATGTCATCGAAAGATTGCGGTGATAGGTACTCGCCAAATACAATCCAGTTAGCTTTGGCTTTAGCGAGTTGAGAAGCGAAACGAGTCTCGGGGAGTCGAGTTAATAATGTAGTATGCCTTTTTATCGGCAGATATTTCTGAGCGTCCATGTGTATGATTCCTAATTAACTATGCTAAACGTTAACCTATTGCAATTTGAAAACGCAAGTCTCAATATGTCTTAATCATAACATTTGTTTATTTCAGGCCCCGTGAAACATGAATGAATCATTGTTCTCAATACGTAACGCTTTGCGAATGTTAGCCCTCATTTTGTTGGCTACTATGTTCGTCGTTACGATTAAAAATACGGTCGTGATCAGTAAGGGTAACGAGAAGATCCAAGCGAAACAGCTCGAGACACTTACCAAGCTGCTTATCTCTCAAGCTTCCCTTTCAGCCAGCAAAATGATCGCACAACAAGACCAAGAGCGACTGCTTGATCTGACCAATCAGCTATCTCAAGATCGACTGGTGTTCGATACCACCATCTATGATGCAGAAGGCATTCGACTGGCTTCGAGCGAAAAGGCGCTGTCAGTACGTGAGGTACTCGGCTTAGATACGCCACTTTCAACCGCGAGTATCGGTAGGCAACAACTCGTTGAACCCATTTACTCGAAAGAAAACACCATCATCGGTTTTATCCGCGTCACCTTTGAGACAGGTAAAATGACAGCGATATCGGATCACCACTACCGCAAAAGTGATCGCTACATGATCGGTATGGTATTAATGGGCTTCGTCAGTGGTGTGCTGTTTATTATGTTGATTCGTAGAAGACCAACCAAGTCAGGCGAGAACTTACTTCTGAAGAACGTAAATTCATAAATAGCGCAATTACGTTATCCAATAAAAAGCCCCGACGCTCAGGCAGCAATGAACTGACCCCCAATAGTTGGACACCAATTATTGGGGGTCTTTTTATGTCCAAATATAGCCGAGAGCTAAAATGTATCATTGCTAAGCAATATTTAGATGG
>NZ_VTXF01000070.1:0-639 GCF_013114585.1 Vibrio sp. 99K-1 | reverse complement strand
GTTTTTGGTTGTAACAAGAAGGGTTAGTTCTTATTACGTGTTTGCCGGACTCAATGTGATTCAAACAAGTTTGAATCGAATACAAGACACTTGAATGTGTTTGTGTTGTGTTTATCCAAAGGATAAACATTGAGAACTTTTAATTTGATTAACTCTTAGAGTTAATCAGTCAGCTTTCCAAATTGTTAAAGAGCATGTATTCCGAAGAATGCATTTTCTAAAGACTCTCACAGTCGAAAAAACCAACCAACAACATAAGAAGTGGTTTGGAGTTTTAACTTCCAAGAATATTTAGAGAATGGTGGGCGATACCGGGCTCGAACCAGTGACCCCCTGCTTGTAAGGCAGGTGCTCTCCCAACTGAGCTAATCGCCCACTAAAAGTTTTAATTCCTTCGTGGAGAAAGAATGGTGGGTCGTGCAGGATTCGAACCTGCGACCAATTGATTAAAAGTCAACTGCTCTACCAACTGAGCTAACGACCCAATGGTATCCCGTAGGGGAGTCGAACCCCTGTTACCGCCGTGAAAGGGCGGTGTCCTAGGCCTCTAGACGAACGGGACACTGGATTGAAGAACTTGGGAGTTCTTCGTCTCTTTTACTTTCTAAACCTAATCAATCTGTGTGGACACTTATCGTG
>NZ_VTXF01000069.1:0-846 GCF_013114585.1 Vibrio sp. 99K-1 | reverse complement strand
CCAGTAATAACAGCGGTGGTTAACTCCCACCTTATTTATCTCCACATAAAAAAGAAAAATAATGAAATATACTAAACGCAGTTTGGTAGGGCTTTTTACGCTCTCAATAATGCAGTCGGGTGTGGTCCAGGCCTCCAATAATGCGCCTTATCCATTTGGTGAGGAGTTTGTTTACCATACTTGCCCTTCAGGGTTTGATAAACAAGGACTAAGTTGTACAAAAAAAATCACAAAACCAGTTTTGGTTAAATGTGATAGTGGTTATAACCTGAGTTCCAACAAGCAAAGCTGTACGAAAAGCCTTTCTAAAAGTGTTACCTACTCCTGTCCATCTGGTTATCGAATGGAAAGTGCGTCTTGTCTTCGCGTCGTTACGGAGAAAGATTATGCTGAACCATTTTATCCAGGACCTTACATGCCAATAGATAAAAGTAAAATGTCAAAATACACGATTGGCGCAAATGGACCATCGAGTATTTACTGGAAAGGAAAAAAAATACTTGAGCGATACCGTTTTAGTGATTTGACTTATAGCCATACCGACTCTTGGGTTTATAAAGCTGGTAGCCAGAAATATAGAGGCTGTAGCACTCAAGCTTGTCGAGTTGACTATGAGGTCATTCGGACTAAGAGTTTGTACAGTTCACGGACAAGTCATTGCCCTAGTGGGTACAGAAAAGCTGGTAGTACATGCCATAAAACCTTGACTAAGCCCGTCGTTAAGTATTGCTCTGAGGGACAACTAAATAGCAATCATTGTTCCGTTACTTTATCTCAATTAGCTTCAAGACGTTCACCTGTCGAAGAAACAATGGCAACCTTGTATCCGCGTTATTCTGATGATGC
>NZ_VTXF01000068.1:0-922 GCF_013114585.1 Vibrio sp. 99K-1 | reverse complement strand
AAGCGCAGAGAAAAGGCAGTTTAATCGCTCAGCAGCAACAAAGTATCAAAGCAGCGACGCTGGGCGTCGAGCGAGCACAGAAAGCGCGTCAGACTATCGAAGGCAATATCACCATTGAGATGGAGCGTCTTGAGCAAGAGAAGCAAGTTCATGATGCGATTGATAAAATCATGGTGCAGTTTGGTCAGAATGAGCTGTCGCTGAGCCAGTTGCTTGAAGCGAAGCGCGATGGTTCCTCGTCGGGTAACGCTTATGTCGATATTAGTGAGTTATTGAACCAGGACGATTTAGAGACGCTGGATGACTTTGTTAGCGAAGCGGGCAACATCGATTTATTCGAGGTGCAAGCGGCGCTGGCTAGCTTAAAGGAAGACCTGAAAGACGTGTCACGTGATGACGCCATCAAGTACACACAAACTTTGGCAGTGTTAGAGCGTGCGACTATCCGTGGTCTCGAGCGCGGGCTACTTGATGTGAATTCTAAAGCGCGCGTTAAAGCGCTCATGTTAGAGCTCGAAGCAGCCAAAGTGGACATCGCGAAGTCGCTGAGCTACCTGGCTTATGAAGTGGAAAGGCTGGCAGGGTTCACTGCAGAAGCTGAGCGATTGATTGCACAGTTGGGTGAAAATCAGCAACAGCAGGCAGACCGTTACTATGCTAACCCAGTGCATTACAGCGTACTGACAAAAGAAGCCTTGAATGCTGAGTTAGCGTTTGCAGAGCTGCAAGAGTGGATGTTCTATGCCGTTCAAGCGCTGGAGTACAAGTGGCAAGAAGCCTTTGTTGCGCCAAGTAAAGGGTTCAATCGCGCGTCGGTCTTTAAAATTCAAACAATCCCGCAGTTGGTTGAATACTTTAAAGCGTTACAGAGTTTTGATGACATTCGTAATCTGAGAACAAGCCAAGAGGCGACGGATACTCT
>NZ_VTXF01000067.1:0-972 GCF_013114585.1 Vibrio sp. 99K-1 | reverse complement strand
TCCACCACCTCAATGGCATTATCGGCTGTCGACTTCTCCGCATTGGCCCATAGCTTAGAAAAATCTTGGCTCAGTCCCTCAGAGCTCATCGTAGACACAATATCGCCTAGTTCTGGGTCTAAGGTAAACATGTTATCTAGGTAGCGGAATGCGGCGGCGTTTTGTTGGGCAGCATCATCAGAATAACGCGGGTACAAGGTTGCCATTGTTTCTTCGAGAGGGGAATGCCTTGATGCTACTTGTCTAATTACCTCTGTACAGAGGTTATTAGACAAATCTCCAGAAGTGCAATAAGGAGTTACTCTTTTTACAATCGTTTTTTTACACATAGAGTTACTTAACTTAAAACCTGCCTGACAGGATAAAGTAGCAGGGTGTAATACATTCTTTCTTCGATGCACCTCCCCAGCCTTATACCCGCCTCCAGGATAAGTTTGAAAAATACGCTTTCGACCAGTTTTGTACTCCCACCCATCAGAATGTTTTGTCCAATTTTCCAGTGTCGTATTACCAAACACCTTAACTGAATTCCAATAAATTCCATTTTGCGAGGATTTACTAGATATTAGCCAATTAGTCACTCTTAACGAATAACCACTTTCAGAAATAAGCTTTGAACATCCATTTGCAGTTAGACTCATTCCTGATGGGCAAGACTTTATCGCTGCTTTACTTTCGACCTTAGTACACTTTCCTGCACCTAGTCTAAAGCCGCTATCACATTTAAATTTGACGGGCCTAGTTATTTTTTTTGTACAACTTAGTCCTTGTTTATCAAACCCTGAAGGACAAGTGTGATAAACAAACTCCTCACCAAATGGATAAGGCGCATTATTGGCGGCCTGAGCCCCCCCTGTTGGTATTATCAAGAGCGTAAAAAGCCCTACCAAACTGCGTTTAGTATATTTCATTATTTTTCTTTTTTATGTGGAGATAAATAAGGTGGGAGTTAACCACCGCTGTTATTACTGG
>NZ_VTXF01000066.1:0-1019 GCF_013114585.1 Vibrio sp. 99K-1 | reverse complement strand
GAGCAGCAAGCGCTGAATAACCAGTTGTTTAAACTGCTGGGTTGTACGGTAGGACAAGGCGATAACCTGTGCGCGAGCCAGACGCAAGCGCAGAGAAAAGGCAGCTTAATCGCTCAACAGCAACAAAGCATCAAAGCAGCGACGCTAGGCGTCGAGCGAGCACAGAAAGCACGTCAAACTATCGAAGGCAACATCACCATTGAGATGGAGCGTCTTGAGCAAGAGAAGCAAGTTCATGATGCGATTGATAAAATCATGGTGCAGTTTGGTCAGAATGAGTTGTCGTTGAGCCAGTTGCTTGAAGCGAAACGAGATGCGGAACGCAATGGTTCCTCGTCAGGCAACGCTTATGTCGATATTAGTGAGTTACTGAAACAGGACGATTTAGACACGCTGGATGACTTTGTTAGCGAAGCGGGCAACGTCGATTTATCCGCAGTGCAAGCGGCGTTGGCTAGCTTAAAGGAAGACCTGAAAGACGTGCCGCGTGATGACGCTATTGAGTACACACAAACTTTGGCAGTGTTAGAGCGTGCGACAATCCGAGGTCTTGAGCGCGGTTTACTTGACGTGAATTCTAAGGCGCGCATTAAAGCGCTCATGTTAGAGCTCAAAGCGGCTGAAGTGGACATCGCGAAGTCGATGAGCTACCTGGCTTATGAAGTGGAAAGGCTGGCAGGGTTCACTGCAGAAGCTGAGCGACTGATTGCGCAGTTGGGTGAAAATCAGCAACAACAGGCAGACCGTTATTATGCTAACCCAGTGCATTACAGCGTACTGACAAAAGAGGCCTTGAACGCTGAGTTAGCGTTTGCAGAGCTGCAAGAGTGGATGTTCTATGCCGTTCAAGCGTTGGAGTACAAGTGGCAAGAAGCCTTTGTTGCGCCAGATAAAGGGTTCAATCGCGCGTCAGTTTTTAAAATTCAAACAATCCCGCAGTTGGTTGAATACTTTAAAGCGTTACAGAGTTTTGATGACATTCGTAATCTGAGAACAAGCCAAGAGGCGACGGATACTCT
>NZ_VTXF01000065.1:0-1109 GCF_013114585.1 Vibrio sp. 99K-1 | reverse complement strand
CGAGAAAAACACAAATCTGGCTTCGACCTGACCTTTTCTGCGCCCAAATCCCTCAGCGTTCTTGCACTTATTGGCGGAGATAACCGCCTCATTGAAGCGCACAATAACGCCGTGAAGTTCGCCTTAACAGAGCTTGAGAAAGACGTAGCACAAGTCAAAGTCACCCATGAGAAAGGCGTTCAAGAATACGAAAATACGGATTCGATGCTATTTGCAGTCGTACGCCATAAGACCAGCCGTGAAAATGACATGCAAGTGCATTCGCACGCGCTAGCCGCTAACATGACGCGCGATAAAGAAGGAGATTTACGCGCTTTATCAACCAGCCTAAAACAAAAAGGGGGCGTGATTAACGGGACTGGCGAGCGCATTTACAACTTCCAAAAATACTACGGTATCTTGTACCAGAGCCAATTAGCTAAAGAGGCAGAAACACTCGGTTATTCCACGCGAGGCGTCGGCAACGGTCAGTTCGAAATCAGCGGTGTCCCTCAGCCTATTCTTGATGCGTCATCCACTCGCAAACAGCAAATTGACCAACGCACACTCGATTTAGGCTTTGACTCTCGCGCGGCGAAAGACGTAGCAAACCTCGATACTCGTAAAAGCAAAACCTACCAGAGCTGTGACAGCCTCAACAAACAGTGGCAAAGCACCGTAAAAGAGCAAGGGTATGAGCCCACCCAGCTTGTCACCATGGCGCAACAAGTGAAAGAAGCGCAAAACACCCCACCACTTGGTGAAACCAAAGCCGCCATCAGCAGAGCCATTGACCATCTAGGGCAATACAGCACCGCGTTACACCTAGAAAAAATCATTGAACTCACCGCCTCAGAGTTCACCAAAGGCGGCGTACAACTCAACGCTATTGATATCAAAAAAGTCGCGGATGAAATGATTAAACAGGGCGACTTGATAGGACTCAGTCAAAAAGGGCAATACACCACCAAAGGCTTAATTGATAACGAACAAGCGCTTATCGACAGCACCCAAGGTCGGGCGCATCACATGCGCACCCACGTTGAATCCAGCACGCTCAACAAGCTTGCTATCCCTGAAAACCAGCAGCGTATCTTGACTGACCTGTACCACTCCACCAAACAGTTCCA
>NZ_VTXF01000063.1:0-1426 GCF_013114585.1 Vibrio sp. 99K-1 | reverse complement strand
TGAAGTGACCCCGTAAAGTTGGACATTTCTGTTAAGCGGCTTTCAAGGCCTGAGTTCGATATTCTATCGGAGTCAGGCCTTTTAGTTTCACTTTTATACGTTTGGTATTGTAGTACTCGATGTATTCTTTAATTTGCTCTATCAGAGCATCTGCATCTTCAAAGCTTTGGTTGTGATACATCTCTGTTTTGAGTAAAGCAAAAAAGTTTTCAGCAACCGCATTATCCAAGCAGTTACCTTTTCTCGACATGCTTTGTGTTAACCCACTCTCCGCTACTTTTTTTTGATACTGTCGATGGCGATATTGCCAACCTTGATCGCTATGTATAATTGGCTTTGAGTTGGGTTTAAGCTTTGATATGGCTTCCGTCAGCATATCCGTGACAAGCGGCAAGCAGGCATTTTTGGCCACTCTATAAGCAACCACCTCCTGAGTAAACAAGTCGACAACGGGAGACAAGTATACTTTCTGCTCTTTTACTTTGAACTCCGTGACATCAGTTACCCATTTTTCATCGGGTTGAGTCGCACTAAAATCTCTTTCAAGCACGTTAGGAGCTGCTGTTCCAGACTCTCCTCGATATGAACGATACTTTTTAATCCTGACCGTCGATTTAAGGTTGAGCTGAGCCATAAGCCTTTGAACCGTTTTGTGATTAAGCATGAACCCCTGATTTTTTAGTTCCAAGTGAATACGGCGGTAGCCGTATCGTCCCTTATGCTCATGATAAATTGACTTTATCAACCGCAGCTCACGTTCGTAGCTATTTGGGCGCTTGCTCGTTTGAGCCTGGTAATAAAAGACACTTTTTGCTAGCTGTAGAGTGTGCAGTAAGTGCTTTAACGGGTACTTGCTTTTAAGAGTTAGAGCTATGACCGCTTTTTCTTTGTTCGACGGTTTTTTTCCTGCTCCAACTCTTCCAACTTTTTTAGAACGGCATTCTCGGTTCGCAAGTAGACCAATTCCTCTTTTAGCTCCTCAAGTGTCATTTCATCATCAGGCTTAGTCGTACGTTGAGGGTGCTGTTTCATTGAGGGTCTTCCTTTCTGGCGCATTTTGAGCCCTTTGATACCGAGCTCATTAAATCTTTTGAGCCAGACAGAGAGTATCCCAGGGGATGAGAGGTTTAATACTGCGCTAGTGTGCGTGAGAGACCATTCATTCGTCCACATTAAATTCAATGCTTTTCGCTTTGTCTGAGCAGAAGCAGCATGCTTAGTTGGTAAAAATGAATCAGTACCATGGATGGCAAAGACTTGAGCCCAATACCGTATCTGTCTTGAAGGGATTGAATATTGTTTTGCTAAGTAGCGAGATGACGTGCCATCTAAATATTGCTTAGCAATGATACATTTTAGCTCTCGGCTATATTTGGACATAAAAAGACCCCCAATAATTGGTGTCCAACTATTGGGGGTCAGTTCA
>NZ_VTXF01000062.1:0-1455 GCF_013114585.1 Vibrio sp. 99K-1 | reverse complement strand
GAGATGTGTATAAGAGACAGTCGTATTATCGTTAAGCCATAAAGAAAAAAATATGATTAAAAATGTTATTTGGAGAAAATAATGAATAAAAAAGTTCTAGTCGAATACTATGGCGCACTCAACTTTGGTGATGACCTTTTTATTAAAGTATTATCTGATAGATATAAAGATACTGTTTTCTTAGTTGTTTGCAAAAAAAAGTATGCTAGACCACTATTAGCTATGAACAATGTAAAACCAGTCGAACCGCCAGAATACTCCTTTGTACAGCGTTTGATCAGAAAGGTATTAAGTAAAAATATTTTTGAAGCAACACTTAAGTTAAAATGGTTGCGGTTTTATGAAGTGATGGCTAATAGGTGCGAATCTTATATAAATATAGGAGGTTCTATATTTATTGATAACGACTCGATAAATAATAGTCTATATTCTAAAAAGATGAATATATTTTCAAGAATGGATAAAATCATTTTGGGAGCTAACTTTGGGCCAGAAAGAACTAGTAAATATAGAGAGGATTTCACTGAAATATTTAGAAAGTTTAACGATGTTTGTTTTCGTGACAACATTTCTAGAGAAAAATTTTCACAGTTAGGAAATGTTCGCACTTCAGATGATGTTGTTTTTAATCTTAAAACTGAAGATGTGAAAAAAATTAAAGATAGTGTTGGTATCTCGGTTATAAATTTGGAGAACAGGCCTAACTTATCGATGTATCAAAAAAATTATGATGATTATATAGTAAAAGAAGTAAGAAGACTTATATCTGATGGGAAAAAAGTTACATTTTTTTCTTTTTGTAAGCATGAGGGTGATGAAGAGATTATTAAACATTACTTAAAAATTATTTCTTCAGATAAAGTGGATTCTGTGAAGTATGATGGTGATATTGAAAATTTCAATTTCAAATTCTCTCAAATGGAATCAATTATTGCAACTAGATTTCATGCGACAATTTTAGCATTGAAGAATAGACAAAAATTAATTCCTCTATCATATAGTAGTAAAACAGATGAAATGTTGAGATCTATCCAATATCCATATAAGGCAATAAATATAGCAGATCTCAGTAAATCTGATAATGTAGAATTTAATCCACCATATGAATTTCAACCGAAGAATGAGCAGTTTAAGGTCCTAGATAAAATATTATGAATTTGAAGTCCACCACAATAAATATATTTAGCTGTTTTTTTGCAATGGTAAATAATATTTTCCTTTTGCCTAAGATAATATATGATGTGAATTCAAATAGTAGGTCATTAACTCTGTCTCTTCCTTTTTTTATGGGGGCTCTGGCATTTTTACTACAGCCCACGTATGAGTATGATTTATATAGGATTTTTGAAGGTTATAAAACATATGCTTATAGTGAATTTTCGCTCAGTGAAAACTTAGAGTTTTACTTAACGACATTATATTATATTGTCAATAAGCTGTCTCTTATACACATCT
>NZ_VTXF01000061.1:0-1558 GCF_013114585.1 Vibrio sp. 99K-1 | reverse complement strand
TCCACCACCTCAATGGCATTATCGGCTGTCGACTTCTCCGCATTGGCCCATAGCTTAGAAAAATCTTGGCTCAGTCCCTCAGAGCTCATCGTAGACACAATATCACCTAGCTCTGGGTCTAAGGTAAACATGTTATCTAGGTAGCGGAATGCGGCGGCGTTTTGTTGGGCAGCGTCATCAGAATAACGCGGGTACAAGGTTGCCATTGTTTCTTCAATCGGTGAGTGTCTTAGTGGTGAAACGATACAACGACTGCTGTTTAAACTACCAGAAGGACAATGCTTTACGACAGGCTTACTCACAGTTTTTGTACAACGACTGCCCGACTTAGCATATCCACTAGGACAAACACTGATTTTATGCTTGCTAATGATTTTTTTTCTAACTATGTTAAAACCACTGCCATTTCTATGCCCTTTACTGTATAACCAGCCATCTGCGTGTGGGTTTGCAGTTATAGGAATATAGCAATTGTCTTCAAAACAACTATACTTCGTTACACCTTTCCATTTAAATACCCACTGCTCTGGTTCATAGTGACCGCCACCAAAATAATCATCATAGCGATAGACATAAGAGACACCTTTACTACGATCTTGACTATAATCTTTTTCTGTAAGCCATCTCTTACATTCCAGAGCATTAGGATATTTAGAGCCCTCAGTCACGCGGATCGAATAACCACTTGGACAAACACGTGTCACATTTTGTGTTATTGTCTTCGTACAATGCTGCTTATTAGAACTCATACTGTATCCCGCGTTACACTTTAAGGATGCGGGTTTTACACAACTCATGCCTTGTTTATCAAACCCAGAAGGACAAGTGTGATAGACAAACTCCTCGCCAAATGGATATGGCGCATTATTGGCGGCCTGAGCCCCCCATGTTGGTATTATCAAGAGCGTAAAAAGCCCTACCAAACTGCGTTTAGTATATTTCATTATTTTTCTTTTTTATGTGGTGATAAATAAGGTGGGAGTTAACCACCGCTGTTTTTACTGCGTTAGTTCGACTTATTCAGCATGTACATCGCTGCCATTAAATTGCTCGACAAATAAAAATGAATTTTTGTTGAGGAAATTAAATAAAGCAAATGACTATTGGCATTTTTTACAAACATTAATAAACCAATGTGGCTACTGAAAACCAAATAGTATCCCCACAAGTAGACTATTATCAACAGCAAATGGTAATCATTATCAAAAAGTGATAATTATAATTAACATTTGCAGTGGTAGTTAACATTTCCACTCAATATAACTAAAACTTAACTCAATAAGAAATAAAACTTAACTCAATAAGAAATAAAGGGGAGAAAGTTTGTATCAAAGTCGTTGTCCAGCATTAATATAAAATCTGTAGAGTTATAAGTGACAATGCAAATATTCAAATCAAATTTACGATTATCACAGAAGAGTTTGATTTACCGATAAATAAAAAAAGCCTCATGGCATCATGAGGCTCTATTGTTGGTTACCTTAGCAAGATCAGTGGGCCTGAGTCTCCTCCGCCACACGTCTCTGCATTGCGGGAGTAGTATCGGTGCTTAATAATA